>NZ_NXLN01000006.1:0-105269 GCF_003364135.1 Helicobacter sp. MIT 01-3238 | reverse complement strand
GTGTTGGGGTTTTTGGGTGGTGTTTGGGTGGTGGGGCTTAAGCGGGGGTTTTTCAAGCGGAATCATTGTAGCGGGATTTGGTTAATTTAGTGAAAAAAGTGTAATGAAAAAGGGTTGAAGCATAAAATCAACCACGCTATACACAGCAAGTAGTAATATATACTAAAAATTATCCAAAAATCACTACATTATCCACAAACTATCTATAAACTTTAGCTACAATCAGCAAACACTCTGCCAAATCTAAAATCCCAATAACCATAAAACACAATCCCACACAAATCCACCCCATAAGGAAAGCGCAATGCTTAGCACCACAAAACGCGTTATAAAGACTTTGCCAAACTTTGCCAAAGCACACAAAAAGCCTAGCACAAGCACATACTTTGATGACACGGATTTTGGAAGCGTGGATTTTAGCAAAGACTTTGGAAGTGCCAAATCCATTTTTTCTCTTTTGCTCGCTATGTGTCTAGCACTTTTTGGGCTAAGCTCTTGCAGTGATGAGAGTGGGACAAATCCAAATAGCATAGATTCTATCAAAAAGCGAGGTGTGCTTATCGTAGGTGTCAAAGACGATGTCCCTCATCTAGGACTTCTAAACCACAAAAACGAAAAAATAGAGGGCTATGAAATCGATATATCAAAAGCCCTAACCAAAGAGATTTTGGGCGATGAAAATAAACTAAAACTTGTAACTGTAAACTACAAATCTAGGCAACCACTACTTGAAAATGGAAGTGTGGATTTAGTCATCGCTACTTTTAGTATCACACAAGAGCGCGAAAAATTGCTCCATTTCTCAAAGCCTTATTATGTCGATTCTGTGGGGCTTTTGGTGCTAAAGGAAAAAGGCTACAAAAGCCTAGCCGATATGGAGGGTGCACGCATAGGTGTAGCCCAGTCCTCCACCACGCGCGAAGTCATCACCACCGCTGCCAAAAACGCAGGCATAGAGGTGAAGTTTAGTGAGTTCCCAGAATTCCCAGACATAAAAGTCGCGCTAGCTAGCGATAAAATCGATGCTTTTTGTGTGGATAAATCAATACTTCTAGGCTATGTCGATAGCAAAAGTGAGATTTTGCCCGATAGCTTTGAGCCACAAAAATACGGTATCGCTTCTAAAAAGTCCAATACCTCTCTAGCAAACTTTGTCGATGAGTTTGTAGAAAACAACGGCGAACTACTAGAAAATCTAACAAAAAAGTGGAATCTAAAATAAGGCAAAATCTAGCCTAAATCCTACAATCCCCAAAAGCTAGCAAATATCGATTTTAGCTTGCTACTATGCTTTAGCCACATAGCAAAATCTAGCAAGATTTTAGAAATCTTTACGCGCAATTAGCCACTATGCTTTTTGTGTTTTATTTTGTGTCTCATTGCGCTTTTTCCCTCCAAGACTCATTGTCCGCATAGCGTTCGCCAAAGCTAGCAGTGCCACGCCCACATCGCAAAACACCGCTTCCCATATAGTCGCCCACCCAAAAAGCCCAAGAACGACAAACACAGCCTTTACCCCAAGCGCAAAAGCGATATTTTCATAGATGATAGTCTTTGTCTTTTTGGCGATTTGTATTGCGCTTAGGAGAGATTCTAGCGAGTTATTTAGAATGATGACATTTGCATTTTGCTGACTTATATCACTGCCACTTCCCATAGAGATTCCCACATCGGCTAGGGCAAGAGTAGGCGCATCATTGATACCGTCCCCTACAAAGCCGACTTTGTGCTTTTGGTGCTTGATTTTAGATTGCAAGCTAGGTTGCGTGCTAGATTTTAGACTAGATTGGGGTTGCGTGCTAGGTTGTAGATTGGTTTGTAAAGTCGCTTGCAAGTCATTTTGTGCGCTAGACTTTGCTCCCAAAGCACGCGCTTTTAGCTCGCCAAATTTCGCCGCTTTGTCTTGTGGCAATAGCGAAGCATAATACTCCACACCAAGTATGTCCCCCACCGCTTTGCAAGGCGTGAGGGTATCTCCGCTAAGTAGCACGGGCGATATGCCTAGTTTTTTTAGATTTTGCACTACTGATTTTGCTTCCTGCTTTAGCTCATCGGAGATGATTAGATAGCCTAGATACCGTTTTTCTACGGCGATATGCACCACGCTGCCTTGTATATCACAAGTATTGTGCGGTATGTCAAATTTGTGCAATATCTTGTCATTGCCTGCGATGATTTCGATATTATCACACCTAGCACGCACACCTAGCCCTGATAGCTCCTCATACTCGCTTATGTGATGAGAGTGCTTGCTTTCTTTGGCTAGTCGGTGGTATTCTTTTTTTATCGATTGGGCTATGGGGTGAGAGGACAAATCCTGCGCACATAGCGCGTATCCTAGCAACTCCATTTGAGAGATTCCCTCTTGTGGGACGATTTTGGTAACTTTAAACACACCTTTTGTGAGTGTGCCTGTTTTGTCAAATCCTAGCAAGATAAGTCGACTTAGGGCTTCTAGGTAGTTTGAGCCTTTGATAAGCACGCCAATCCTAGAGCTAGCAGCAATCCCCCCAAAATACCCTATCGGCACAGACACCACTAGCGCACAAGGACAGCTTACCATTAGCACTACTAGCGCACGATATGCCCACTCTCTAAATTCAGAGCCAAACGAAGTATCAGCCTGCACAAACCCAAGCGTAAGCGGTGGGACAAACGCCACAAGAAGCGCGATAAAAAACACGACAGGCGTATAATACCTCGCAAAAGTGGTTATGAAATTTTCTGTGGGGGATTTTTGGCTAGAAGCAGAAGCGATAAGCTCGGTGATTTTGGCGATTTGGCTTTTGGCAAAGGGGCGTAGCACCTTTAGCCGTGCGACTTTGCCAAGTGCGATAGAGCCAGAGAGAATCTCCTCCCCCGCCTTAGCACTAAAGGGAAGCGACTCCCCACTAAGTGCGCTAATATCAAAGCTCGCTTCCTCGCTTAGCAAAGCACAATCCGCAGGAAGCATCTCCCCCACATATAGCAAAATCTCATCGCCCTCTTTTAAATCCTTTGCGTCTATGTCGGTGGTGTTTGTAGAATCAGCTTCATAATCAAAGCTAGGCATTTGGCTTGATTTTTGGCTAGATTTTGCCACGCTATGACTAGTGCTATCAAGTCTGTTAGCAAAACCACTAGAATCTATTCTATGCGCCTTTGGTAAATCAAAGCTAGAGAGTGCGTTTATGGATTCTTTGGATTTTTTGACACTTAGATTTTGGAGGTATTCGCCTGCGGAGAAAAATAGCATTATGCTTACTGCCTCTTCGCTTGCCCCTATGCAAAAAGCCGCCACAGAAGCACTTAGCATAAGCACATTTTCATCAAAAAACTCTCCCTTGCCAAAGCTATGAAATGCACCCTTTAGCACATTCCTGCCTGCTAGCACATAGATAGCCACCCACAGCGCATATAGCCCCACAAGCCAAAAATCCCCATTTAGCGCATTGCTATGCGCTGTGGCAAAAATCTCTAAAATACTTGGCTCTTCTTGCTCAAAATAATCCAAATACTTATGCTCAAACACAAGACTAGCCAAAAACACCACGATAAGCCCCGCAAGCATAACTAGCTCGGCATTAAACCACTCATATAGATTTTTGGTTTTTGATTGTGTGATTTGCACTTGTGGCTCGATTTTTGCTATGCAGGATTTTACCTCCTCCAAATCATCACAATCAATCATAAGCGTATCACTTGCAAAAGATATTTTTGCTTGCCTAACTGTCGGTAGCGCATTTAGCGCGTTTTCTAGCTTGCTAGCACAATTTGCACAATCAAGATTTTGTATTTTGTATGTAGTCATTTTTATCCCTTAAAATTTGGCAGAATCCTTGCTAGATTTAGCTAAGCAGATTCTAGCTATTAGAAAATTTTGGATACTATCACAAATTAAGTTAATTTGCACAAGTTAAGTTAATTTGTAGTTTGATTCTTAGTAATGTAGTTACAAATCACAATATAAGGAATTGCAATGGCAGATTCTATCCCAAGCAAGCGCAAAATCATTAGCCGCATACACAAGCTACAAGGGCAGCTAAAAGCCATAGAAGAAGGTGTCCAAAACGATGATGAGTTTTTCAAACTTTTGCAACAAATAGGCTCGATAAAAGGCAGTGCTCACGGACTATATAGCGAAATGATAGAAGCACATATTGATGAGTATTTCCTAAACGCTAGCACACAGCCTAAGCGCGAAAAAGAAGCAAAAATCATCGCTAGCTTGCTAAAAAGCTACATAAAATAGCCTTAAGCCCTGCTAACACAAGTAGCAAAATTTTTTTACGCATTGATAAACGCGCTCGCTTCTCTATCTCAAGAGCACACCAAAATCACCGCTTGTCTTTACTTGTCTTTATTTGTCTTTGCGAGATTTTTGGGTTTGTGGGGGAGGTTTTGCGTGATTTTGCGCAAAATTTTGCTGATTTTGTTTGCTTGAGATATTTTGGTTTTGGCAGTTTTTGCACAGATTGCGAGATTTGCTTGCTTTAAGCCCTATGGATTTTGCTGTGGTGGGATTTGGTCTACTTGCTTTATCTGTGGCAAGTGTGGATTTTCCACAGAATCATTATCAATTACCAAAATCCGCATATTGACATTTTTCTTTCGATAAGTTTTTAGCTCATTTTCTAAGTATTCTATGCGCTTATTGCGGTTTTCTAGGATTTCCTCGCTTTGCTCTCTTTGGTAGTCTAGCACGGCTTGGGCTTGCTTTAGCTGTATTTCTAGATTGCCCTGTCTATTTAGCGTATCTACATAGCTATCCCACATCAAAAAGCACACGACAAACACCATACCAAATGCGCATAGCACGCTTATGATGATGGGCTTTATCATATTTGGATTTTTGTGTCGCCAAGAGCGATTTTGTGAGGAATGATTTTGCCAAGAATGCTGTGGCTTTTTTTGCATTTATCCAAGTCCTTAAACGCAACATATCTAGCAACTCTAGACTTGCCAAAATTTAGCAAAAGTCTTTAGGCAAGCTAGGCTACTTCATAGACACTAAGCGTTTATCGTTCCTAAATGCAAATACTTCTTGAAAAAATAATGAAATACCGACAAAAATTACAAAAACCCAACACCAAAATACACATAATTTGCAAAAACTTTACAAATTTTACTTAAGTTTTATTTAAGTAAAATTTTACAAGCGAGATTTAGCGCACACTAGCACCCACAAATCACACCCCCAAAGCACGCTAGCATACACCAAATCAAGCCCAAATCACACTAACGCACACTGGCCAGCTATCGCACTACCTTTTGTGCTAGCACAGAAATATCGCTTAGATTGTGTGCTTCATCGCTTTTGGTAGATAGCTTTGCAGCGATTTGGCAAATCTCCTCAAAGCTATATTTGTGATGATTAAACACAATCACACTCACGCTATCCCCCTCTTGCAAAAAGCGATTCTCGCCTTGCTGTGTGTATCTTGTCGCACCGATAGCCACTATTGCCTTACTAGGGTAGCGCGACTCCTCTAGCACACTAGGCAAATCCTCTAGCACACCAAAATCCTCTTGGGTGTTTAGCTTTTTTATTGTCCAAGAGATTAGCTTCTCATAGAAGTAGCTATATGTGCTAAGCTCGCTAAGCTCGCCGTATTGCTCTAGCTTGCCACCACTCTCTACAAACGACACGATAGAGTAGTCTTTGCACGCTCCATTTGGGCTAAACTCATCAATAGCGATTTTTTGTGAGCTAAAGCCTTTTGAGCCTTTTGAGAAATTCTTTTTCAAAGAGAGTTTTTTTGCTTCTTTGTCATTGCGCACAGAGGCGTCATTAAACGCCATAAAATAGCGTGGAATCAGCGATTTTACACGCTTTTTCCCACTGCTCTCATCATACACTATATCACATTCTAGCCCTACTTCGGCTTCTGCTTGGACTAGCAGGCTTGTATCATTTGGTAGCACCACCGCCCTATCATCAAAGCAAAATCTACCAAGCACGCCACTAGAGTTTGGCACAAAAAATGGGAAAATCCCTTTAGGTGCGCACTCCTCATCGCCTATGATACAAGCAAAATCCCCCGCTTCTCCCGCTTGCTCAAGATGATTTGCAAAATTGCCCGCTAATCCTAGCCCTAATACCTTGTCTAAATCCTGCATCACACTCTCCTTAAAGTCCGCGCTAAACGCGCTAAAATGCAAAATCCTCCACCAAATCCCCTGCCAAATCTCTACAAAATCCCCCACCAAAATTCTATAAATTCTCTACCAAAATTTCTAGCACCTAAAATTAAGGCGGAATTTTACCAAACATTTTCAAAAACTCCCCCTTAAGCGATAATAATTTAAGTAAAAAGTGTAAAATACTCCCAAAAATACACATTTTAGACAAAATCAAAACCCACCACAAAAGAGAAGTAAAAATGAAAGAATTATTTGAAGGAGCGATAAAATTCCAAGAAGAGGATTTTATCGAGCATAAAGAACTGTATGAAAGCCTAAAAAAGCACCAAGAGCCACACACGCTTTTTATCTCTTGTGTGGATTCTCGTGTCGTGCCAAACCTCATCACAAACTCTGACCCCGGGGACTTGTTTGTCATTCGCAATATTGGCAACATTATCCCCCCTTATAAAGAATCCCAAACCTTGCGTGAGGGCTACCTAGCCACCACCTCCGCGATAGAATACGCCCTTACGATTTTGGAAATCAAAAATGTCATCATCTGTGGGCATAGTAATTGTGGCGCGTGTAGCGCGATATATGAGCCACCTGCCAAGCTAGAGCAAACCCCCTATGTCAAAAAGTGGCTTACCCTCCTAGAGCCTGTCAAAGACAAAGTCCTAGCCCAAAATCCAACCTCAAGGGCAAAAAAAATCTGGCTTACCGAGCAAATCAATATCGAACAACAGCTAGAAAACCTTATGAGTTATCCATTTGTGGAGGAGAGGTTTGATAGAGGCGAGCTTAGAATCTTTGGGTGGTATTACATAATAGAAACAGGAGAAATACTAAATTATAATATGATTACAAGGGAATTTAAGGCTATCACACCCAAAAGCAAATAAACAAAACTACATAGCCAAAACTAAAAAGATTCCCCCATAAAATCCAAACAATCTAATTCAAAGGAGCAAAAATGGCAAATACAAAAAACAAACTTATCTTAATGAGCGGTCCTTGCGTGATAGAGAGCGAAGCGCAACTTTTGCGCATAGCAGAGGGCATAGCTAAAGTAGCAAAAAACCCACAAATCGACTTCTACTTCAAAGCTAGCTTTGACAAAGCAAACCGCACAAGCCTAGATGCCTATCGCGGACCGGGACTAGAAAAGGGACTAAAAATGCTAGAATCTATCAAAAAAGATTTTGGCTACAAAATCATCACAGACATTCACGAATCCCACCAAGCCAAGCCCATAGCAGAAGTCGCAGACATTATCCAAATCCCTGCATTTCTATGCCGACAGACAGATTTGGTAGTAGCAGTGGCAAAGACAGATTCTATCATAAACATAAAAAAAGGGCAGTTTATGAATCCAAAAGATATGCGCTACTCCACGCTAAAGGCACTAAAAACGCGCGATAGCTACCTGCAAGAAGCTAGCTTTGAGGAATCATATAAGCACAAAGTATGGCTTACCGAGCGGGGAGCTAGCTTTGGCTATGGCAATCTTGTCGTAGATATGCGCTCGCTTGTGATAATGCGCGAATTTGCCCCTGTGATATTTGATGCTACTCATAGCGTGCAAATGCCCGGAGCAGCAGGAGGCAAAAGCGGTGGGGATAGCTCATTTGTCCCATATCTCGCGCGAGCAGCGGCAGCTGTGGGAGTAGATGGGTTTTTTATGGAGACGCACTATGACCCTGCAAACGCCCTAAGCGATGGCGCAAATATGGTAGCACTTGACAAGCTAAGCGGGCTAATCGATGAGATTTTGGCTATCCGCGCAAGTTTGGAGCGCACTAGCTTGGAAAATAAATCCTAAGCACGACACTAGCGCGACACT
Source organism: Helicobacter sp. MIT 01-3238 (assembly GCF_003364135.1). Classification (NCBI taxonomy): domain Bacteria; kingdom Pseudomonadati; phylum Campylobacterota; class Epsilonproteobacteria; order Campylobacterales; family Helicobacteraceae; genus Helicobacter; species Helicobacter sp. MIT 01-3238. The sequence goes on along the minus strand of NZ_NXLN01000006.1, from coordinate 97,321 downwards.
TAGATAAGCCAAATACCCAAGTCCAAATCGCACAAAGCCAAAATCTAAAGACACGAATTTATGCAGTTTCTCTATGTCAAATCCTGCGGGGAGCACACACTTACCATAGATGGCGAAGCATTTGCCCACCTCTGCCAATCTCGCAGGGCAAAGGTAGGCTCTACTCAAGCCTTGCGAAATCTGCACGATGATACACTCTATACCTACCGCATAGAATCCATATCACGCAAAAGTGCCACCCTACTCTTAGAATCTAGCCAAATCCTGCCAAATACCCCACAGCACTTCTCTCATCTCATTTGGGCGATGACCACCCCGCAAACGATTTACAAAGCCCTCCCACACCTAAACGAGCTAGGCTTAGGCAAGCTAAGTTTGTATTTTGGGCGATTCTCTCAAGGTGGTGCGCGACTTGATGAGGGGCGCATAGAGCGCATACTCATAGAGTCTTGCCAGCAGTGCGGGCGAAGCTCACTATACCAAGTAGAAATGCTAGATGATTTTCACTCTGCGCTAGAGTGCTATCCACGCGCTAGTGTGCTAGATTTTGGCGGGGAAGTCTTGCAAACAAGAGCGCAAGCCATAAGCGCACTAAAAGAGGGGGTTTTTATCGGTGCAGAGGGTGGGTTTAGCACGCAAGAAAGAGAGGCTTTCGCAGCGCAAAATCGCAAAATCTATGGAGTGGATAGCACGCTTATCCTGCGCTCACAAAGTGCAGCTATGGCTATGCTCGCCAAAGGAATCTAAAAATAGATTTTGCCTAAAATCTTTATTGTCAAAAATCGTATCTTAGTAATCCGCAAATTTGTCATTGCAAGCAAGCCTAAATACTTGCTCGACAGTTCGCACAATCGTCATTGCAAGAATCGCCTAGCATTCGTGGCAATCCACACGCCATAATCGTCATTGCGAGCAAGTCGCAAGACTTGCGTGGCAATCTATTTCTTTTTTATGGATTGACACGATTCCACGCTTTCGCGCGGAATCTCGCAATGACAGCGTGATTGTTTTACTAAAAGAAACTTCACTACACTTGTTTTGCCACGATTTTGCTACACAAAACCTCGCAATGACAGAAGCACTTGCATTGCTAGCGATTGTTTGCTTTGCTTGATATTTGAGGGGGCTTTCCCACTTCTTTAATCCCCTCGTGCTAATGGAGGGAGAAAGTGTATCGCTTGTGATAAGGCAACATTGTCATACAAAAGCGAAATATCTCCAATGTGTGGATTCTAGCTTTTTTGTAGATTCTAGTTTTTGCTAGATTTTGGGTGGTTTTCGTAGGTTTTATTTCTTTTTATACTTTTTGTAGTCTTTGTAGTTTTCTTGCGGTTTTTGTAGAGCAGTTTTCATAGAAGTTTTTCATAGAAGTGATTTATAAGCCATCAAGCAAGTCCGCCAGATAGCTTAATTGCCGATTGACTTTCACTCGATGAAAGTCAATCGGGCGTAAAATGTAAGAAGCGTCTAAGCAAAGCTAACTATTTGATACCGACAGCTTGTCCTTTTGCGATTATGCAGTTTTTGCCAAAAAATAGCAAAGACCAGTTACTAGCGCGTATATCGACATTGACTAGGGCATCTGCAGGTTGATTTTTCTTCGCTGCGACTTCGAGGGCTTTTGCCACTGCTTCGCTTACGCGATTATTTTTGTTACCAAAAGGTATGCCAAATACCCTGCTGATACAAGCCTTTCCTTGCACATACTCGCCTTTTTCGCTACCACTTGCAAGAGAGACATTGCCCGTAGAAGCCACAGAAAACTTAGCCAAGTTTTGTGAGCACCCACTCATTAGCACCGCTGCGATTATCCCAAAAATGCCTAGTGAAACCTTTGTCATCATAGAATGACTCCTTTGTAAGATTTTGCCACCATAAGATTCTTGCTAAGATTTAGCTAGATTACCTAAAGACTTCTAGCCAAACCCCTAGCCACAAGGGCTTACGGTGCACGCAAAAGTATGCTACAAAAAAAAAAAAAAACACTTTTTAAACCACGCATTGTGTTTTTGATATTTTGCATTTTTGTTTTGTTTTTGCTAGATTTTACTTTTTTTACAAATATTTTAAACTTCGCTTGCATTATTGCGGTTTGCCACGCGCCTAAAGTGGCTACTTTGGAATATGTGAAGTATTTTGATTTACGGGGGGTTTTATAAGGGGATTTAGGGATTTGCAGGGGATTGCAAAAGTATGCAGAAATATTACAGAAGTATTGTAAGGGCTCGTTTTGTGTGGGCAAGTCATTGAAATTACTAGATTTTCTAGCTACGCATTATATTTCTTTACGCTAGATTATCCTTATGCAGCATAAAATCACGCCCCTAAAACATATCAACCTACAAGCCACGATACACAATCAAGGCTTTTTGAAATGCCAAAATTTGAAATACAAAAAATGCCAAAAAGGCTTTCATATCCTTAATCTAAGCAATGATTTAAGCCACTTATTTAAAATCTATGTAAAAATAAATTCTAAAAAAATTAAAATTTTTTGTTGATAAATTTTTTTCATTAACTATTTTTATGTAATATTTCACCCGAGCCCATTACCCCGATGGGCTCAAAAGCAGACTTTTTCAAACTCCGAAGAAACTAGATTCCCCTTATCTCTCTCTCAAAATTAAGGGGGAATCTAGCCTTTATAACCTCCCCCTTTAAAATCCCACGATTCTAATCAAACCTTTCAAAACCTAAAACAAACTTCTTAGATTCCCTTAGTCCTCTAAAACACAGCTACAAAATTTATCAAACATATACAAAACCAGCACACAAACGAGCTTCACAAATCACTTCCACAAAGCACCGCCCCCCACTAAGTCGCTTTAGCAAAGCCACCAAACACACAAAATCAAATCCCCCCTAGCAAAATCCAAAACCGCAAACCCCCCATTCTCCCTCTATATCGCCATTCGCACGCTATCAAAGAGCGCGTCCATATTTTGCTTGGGGATAAAGTATTGCACGCCCGCGTTTTTTGCCTCTTCTAGCTGCTCATACTTTGGCATACTATCCACCACTAGACAAAACACGACTAGCTTTTTTTGATTTGGTAGCTGCTTTGAGTTTTGGATAAAATCCAGCGCACTCATCTCGCCTATCTTTTCCTCTAGCACGACTATATCGCAAGGGTTTGTAGCGAGTGTCTTTAGCGCGTTCATCGCGGCTTTTTCTACTATCACGGTTAGAGTAGAGTCGATTTTTTGGATTACTTCTTTGTATTTTAGTCCATCGACTTGGGAGTTTCGTATCACTAGGACAGATTTTTTGCTGACTTCTTCTAAGTATTTTAGTAAGTCAAAGAGTTCTTTAGATTTTGGCGAAGCCTTTGTCCTATCGATGCCGCGCAAAAAATAGCGTAAAAATGTCTTGGAGCTAAACCCACCCTCTATACGCGCATCGCGAAAAAATCTCCTCACACTCTCACTTGTCTTTGCCCTCCCCCACAGCGCACTATCCAAATCATAAGCCTTAGAATTTAGCAAAGAGATAAATCTATCTTTTATGTCCCTTAGCATAGGCGCATACACGCTTACAAACTCACTAAAATGCTCATCTTTAAATTTCTTTAGCCTAAAGTGTGCTTTCTCCAAAAACTCCTGACTTGTGGCGATAAACTGAATCAAATCCACATACGCCCGCCGAATCGCTTTGACTTCCTTTTCCATATAGCTAAATTCTTGGCTTTTTCTATCCATTCGCTGAAGTTTGCGCTCTGCTGTTTCTAGATTTGTCCCCATTGCTTGGCATTGTGCTTTGGCATTGGCAAGTGCCGCTTGCCTAGCTTCTATTTCTTTTTCTACTTTGATAAACTCCACTTGCTTGGATAAAAATATTTTCTCAAACGCATAAGGTGGGCTATACTGCGCCTTTTTGACATAGTTTTCAAAATCCCTAAACAGCGAGTTTATCTCGTTTTTGATACTGCGCAAATCCTCATTTTCTATTAGATTGTCCATCTCGCACAAATCATTATACGCTGTGAGTAGAAATCTCCTCATACGCAAAAAATCTAGCCCACTATGCCCCTGCACAAAATCACTATAATCCCTCAAAATCTTGTTTTCTTGCTCAAAAAACTCCTCTATACACGCATTTGGCATTTTTGTCATCGGTATGGTATCTGGGTCTATGGGCTTTGGCTTTATCCGCGCTCTAGTAACTACGCGCATCTCTACTTCAAATTCCACATCTTCGCCTACTTGTGGTGCACCATTATCATCTATCCACACCTCAAGGCTAAAATCAAAAATCCGTTTGTTTAAATCCTGCTCTATCTTGCCTTGATTGGTGTTTGTATCTATGCTTATGAGTTTGCCTGTAAGCATTTTTTGAGCTCCTTGCACTTGTGCGCTAACGCGCTAATATAATATTGTGTTGTGTGTTATTATATAAAATTTGCATTAAGTTTTGTTGTATTTATTGTGTTTTATATTTCTTAAGTGCCCTATTTAATCCATTTGGTTAGAATTTAGACTTACTTAAAATCCGCCTTAATCCGCCCTGCGCTTCCCCGCGCTTCAAGCAAACACACCATAAATTTAAAAAGTCCAAAAATGCAAACAAAAATCGCTTATTATCGCAATCTTTTTATTGGCGATAGCATAATCGCGCTTGATTCTATATATGCTATCAAAGCCCTCTATCCAAGCGCGTTTTTGGTTGTATACACGGGCGATATAGGAGTGCGGATTTTTTCTAAATTTGACTTCATTGATGAAATAGTAAATATACAAAATCTATCCAAAGAGCAAATCATAAAAAGCCTAGATTCTTTTGCATTTGACTACCTAATCCTAACCCAACCAAACCGCCGCCACACTAGCATAGCAAGTGCTAGCAATGCCAAAGTCATCATTAGCTACGCTATGTGGCACAATATCTTTAGGCGATTTTGGGGAAATATTTTTAGCACTAAAATATTTGGCAAAATCTTTAGAAAGTGCGGGTTTAGGCAATTTAAGCGGGTGTTTTACTCGGTGGCTTTTTCAAACACACCAAACTATAAGCGACTTTTATCACTCGTGCGAGAGATAGATACGCTCCACTATGATAGCTCTAAGATAGATTTTGCCCCCGCTAGATTCCCACATAGCCACACTCATATAGAATTTCTCAAGCAAAATCTAAAAACACCCCCACAAAGCTGCAAAATCCTAATCAATCCATACTCAAACTCCTGCCCCATAAGCCTAACCCCGCAAGGCTTCTCTACATTAGCAACTACTCTAGCAAAAGCCCTGCCACAAGCACAAATCATCATTTCTAGCTTTGAAGGTGCGCCAAGACTACCACTTGAGTATGATTCTCTAAATAGCGAGGAGGGGGGGGGGGGAGGCTAGAAATATACATATTTTCAAAAACAACCACGATTTGGGCAATCTAATCGAGCTTGTGCGGAGCGTGGATTTGCTAATCTCGCCAAGCACAGGCACTATCCACATAGCTGACAATCTAGGCATAAAAATCATAGGACTATATAGCAAAAGAGATATGCGACTATGGCTAGGCAAAAATATGGACAAATCCTCTATGATAGTGCTAAAGACGCATTATAGTAAGCTAAAGCAAAAGCAAGAGAGCAAAATCATAGAGACAATTACGCAAAAAACCATAGAAATACTAAAATCACGCCAAAAGAGCTAAAAAAGTGGCTTAAAGAAGTTAGCTAAAGCACCTACTAAAGCTGTGCTATTTCTTTGTAGTCTAGCAAATGCTTTTTGGATATAGCGTCATCTTTGAGTGTTGGGAGATTTTTATTGCCAAGTGCTCTTTTTAGATTGCCACGCCAATCGCTAAAATCCACCCCTCCAAAAGCACTTGCCAAATCGCCACAATCCTTGCCACTAGGCATTTCATAAAACAGCTTTTTCAAACCCTCATCAAAGTAGATTCCTTGTGCTATGACTTCCCTGCCCTTTATCCCTAGCCCTTGACACTTCTCGCACCCCACAGGGTAGAACACCTCCCAATCGCCCTCTTCTCTTTTGCCTTTGCAGTGCGAGCATAGCCTGCCTAAGAGCCTTTGGGCAATGATACAAATAAGGCTAGACTCTATCACGCTTCTTGGCGCACCCATCTCAAATAACCTCTCAAGCGTAGATATGCAGTCGTTGCTATGTAGGCTAGCAAGGACTAAATGCCCCGTGAGAGAGGCATTTAGCGCGAGGGTAAGCGTCTGCTCATCGCGTATCTCGCCTATCATAATGATGTCTGGGTCTTGTCGTAGCACAAAAGACAACGCCTCATAAAAAGAAAATCCAATCTCGGGGTTGATTTGGATTTGTGTAGCTAGGGGAATCTGATATTCAATAGGGTCTTCTAAGGTGATTAGCTTTTTTTGGAGAGTTTTTAGGGCTTCAAGTGCGGCATATAAAGTAGTGGATTTGCCAGAGCCTGTGGGTCCTGTGATGAGGATTAGCCCGCTCTTGCGATTTAGTGCCTTGCTTAGTATAGCTAAAATCTCACTACTTAGCCCCAAGCCCTCTAAGCTAATACGCTCCTTGTGCTTATAGAGAATCCTAAGCACAAGCGATTCGCCACTAAGCAAAGGCACGCAAGATATACGAAAGTCATACTCTATCTCGCCAAAATTCCTAGCATATCGCCCGTCTTGAGGCAAGCGCATTTCGGTAATGTCTAGCTTGGATTCTAGCTTGATTTTGCTAGAGAGTTTGCGCATAGAGTTTTTATCTAGCCTTGCTATCTCACGCAGACAACCATCTATGCGAAACCTTATACTGCCAAAATCCCCCTTATCCTCCAAATGCACATCGCTAGCCCTATGTGCTATTGCCTCCTTTAGCAAAAAATCTAGCTGCTCACCGATACTACCAAGCGCGTAATATCGCTCCAAAAACTTTAGTCCAAGAAGCACCCACGAAAAATAATGGCTAGATTCTCTCAAAAACAAAATAGGCTTGTTATACACGCTAAGTTTGTGCGCTATGGCTTGCCTACTCTCCTCATCACGCAAAACAACCAAAATATGCTCAAACAACGCGCTAGAATCCTGCGTGCTAGAATCTCGCTCACTTGAGATAGGACAAAGCTCCATACCATAGACAAACCCACCAAGTCGCTCACTCATATCATAAGAGAGCATATCAATACTCATCTTTTGTGGCGCGAAAAAAGATAAGTCAATCAAATTTTTAGATTCTATAAAAAAGCTCATTTAAACCCAAATAAAATTAAAATTGTGCAAAACTCTATAATGGCATTTTGCAAGGGCGCGATTATATCACAATAATGCAAAAACTGCGATTATCTTAGGGTTTTGCTTATCTTTTAAGCGCGAATATGCTATAATAGCCCGCTTATCAATTCTAAGAGAGGTGTTTTGTCGGTGTTTTTGTCAAGGTTATTTAGTCTAAGACTACTTAGCTCTAGCTATGCGGGGGTTTATATAAACAAGCCTTGTGCCAAACAAAATCTTGCGCGAAAAATAATGCCAAAGACAATGTCAAGCACAAAATCCATAAGGAATCCATAAAATGCAACTATCACAAGTGCCAATACAAGTAGCAAAGCAAACGCTTTTTGCATACTTTTTGCGCAATGTCTTGGCTAGTATCCCATCTATGATACGCGCTTTTGTGCTTGCTTGTATTGCTCTTTCTTCTATCGCTTCACTTACACTTGCCAAATCGCCAAAATCTACAAATCTGGATTCTAGTCCAAAACCATTTAGCCTAGATAAATACGGCACGGACTCTATCATCATCAAGCCAGATTCTAGGCTAAAGTCTTACAACTCATTTTCACAAGATTCTGCAAGCAATATTCTAAACCCAAACAAAGCCTTGCAAAGACGCAACCAAGAAAACGCAGAGATGCTAGATTCTAGCGTCATTCCGCAGTTTTTGCCACGAGGTAAGATTCCCTCCCCTCTCCTCCCGCCAATCCCACTAACACCGTATTCATTGCAAGAAGAGCCACTTGAAAAAGTAGAATTTATCATATCCTACAAAGCCCTAAGTCAAAACGGCGTAATCACAGGCGAAAAATACAGCATTTCCTCCCCACTCATCTCAAAATCAAGCCTCCCTATCGAATACACCTGCTCTATTGACACACCCATAAATGATTTGGTAAGTGATGATGAAATTTATGCTATCAAATACATTCTCTCTCATAGCCAAGATGAAGTCCTCCACTGCTTGCGCAAAGGCGGTGCAAGTATCCTATCTCACGCACGCACGGCGGATTCTACACATATCAGTGATGATACGATTTTGTCTGTGCCTGCTAAACGTGTGCTAGCGTATTTTGACAATCGCTACCTAATCCTAGAAGTCCTAAAAGAGCTAAAATGAGTGCAAAAACCACACAAATGAAAATCGCTATCGTAGAAGATGACATAAATATGCGAAAAAGCCTTGAGCTATTTTTTGCCGAGCAAAAAGACTTAGAAGTCATAACCTTTAGAAGCCCAAGAGACGCGCTAAACTCGCTAGATTCTAGCTTTGACTTAGTCATCACGGATTTAAATATGCCTCATATGAATGGGCTTGATTTCCTAAAAGAACTAGGTGGCAAGTATGAAATGATAGTCATCACGGGCAATGCCACGCTAAATGCAGCGATAGATTCTATTCGTCTAGGTGTCAAAGACTTTTTCCAAAAACCCTTTGAGCCAGAGCTACTGCTAGAAGCGATACATCGAAGCAAAAAAATCTTAGAATTTCAGCGCACACACGCAAAGACCACTAGCACCAAAACCACTCAAATCAACCAAAAAAGTCCCTTTGTCGCCACAAGCCCCACCCTAGAATCCCTAAAATCCCAAGTGCTAAAAGTCGCCCCTACGGATTCTAGCGTGCTGCTTATGGGGGAGAGTGGCGTAGGCAAGGAAGTCTTTGCGCGATTTATCCACGAAAATTCATCTCGTGCAAAGCAGGCATTTGTCGCCATAAATATGGCAGCAATCCCAGAGCATTTGCTAGAGAGCGAACTTTTTGGGTATGAAAAGGGGGCTTTCACAGACGCGCTAGCGATGAAGCAAGGGCTTTTTGAGCTAGCAGATGGAGGGACGCTGTTTTTGGACGAAATCGGCGAAATGCCCCTACTACTGCAAGCAAAGCTACTTCGCGCTATACAAGAAAAAGAAGCTACTAGACTTGGTGGGAGCAAGCCTATTAGCTTTGATGTGCGTATCATCTCTGCGACAAATGCAAACCTAGAGGAGCAAATCGCTCAAAAACGATTTAGAGAGGATTTGTATTATCGCTTGCAGACTATCCCTGTGCGTATCCCGCCACTGCGTGAGCGCACAGAGGAGATTTTGCCAATCGCTAAGTGGAAGCTAGAGCTTGTCATCGCTCAATACTCCCTAGAGTCAAAAACCTTTAGCCAAGAAGCACAAGATGCACTTCTAGGATATGAGTGGCACGGAAATATTAGAGAGCTACTCTCTGTGGTGGAGCGAGCAGCTATCCTAAGCGATAAACAAATCGTGCCAAAAGACTTGTTTTTGGAATCTAGGCAATCAAAAGCAAAGCCAAAAGACAAAATCGAGGAGCTAGAAAAACAGCTCCTAGCAGAAGTGCTAAATGAGTGTGGCAACGACACCAAAAAGGCAAGCAAGCTACTAGGAATGAATGAGGAAATATTATTTCACAAACTCGCTAAATACGATATAAGCGTAAAATAATGTCGATTATGGTAATATCCCAAGTTTGTTTTCAAGTTTTTTCAAGTTTCTTATGGGTTTGGCTTGTAATGATTTTATAGCTTTGGCAAACCTACCAGAACGCAAATACTAAAATCTAAGGAATAAATAACAACAATGCAACAACCTAGCACACGGCTTATTGGATTTAGGCAAAATGAAGCAATTTTTGACTTGCAAACTATCATTCAAAATAGCGCACAAAATGGCAAAAATATCGATTTTGATACCCTTGCTACTATGGAAAATCAAGTAAGTAAGCAATACGGAGATAAAATCTACTTTGACAACTCTGCGGATTCGCTAGAGATTATCCGCCACTCTTGTGCGCACCTGCTCGCCCAAGCGATAAAAAGCCTCTACCCCGAAGCAAAGTTTTTTGTGGGACCTGTGGTAGATGAGGGATTTTACTACGATTTCAAAGTGGATAGCAAAATCAGCGAAGAAGACCTGCCCAAAATCGAAAAGACAATGAAAGAAATCGCCAAAAAAGGCTATGAAATCACAAAATCCACGATGAGCCGCGCAGACGCGCAGACTCGCTTCGCAAATGATGAGCTAAAGCTCGCCGTTATGAGCAAGATAGAGGGAGATAGCTTTGGTATCTACACGCAGGGCGATTTTTTTGACCTTTGTCGCGGACCACACCTGCCAAACACCAAGCTACTTCAGCATTTCAAGCTCACCAAAATCGCAGGGGCATATCTAGGAGGCGATGAAGGCGCGCAAATGCTAACAAGAATCTATGGCATAGCTTTCGCTGATAAAGACGCGCTAAACGCCTACATAACGCAAATGGAGGAAGCAAAAAAGCGCGACCACAGAAAGCTAGGGCAAGAAATGGGGCTTTTCACATTTGATGAGGAAATCGGCGCGGGACTACCGATATGGCTACCTGCGGGTGCTAGACTACGGCGCAAAATCGAAGAGCTGCTTACAAAAGCACTTATCAAACGCGAGTATGAGCCCGTGCGTGCGCCTGAAATCCTAAAAAGCGATGTGTGGAAAAAAAGCGGGCATTATGCCAACTACAAGGAAAATATGTATTTTACCACCATAGATGAGCAAGAATACGGCATAAAGCCGATGAACTGCGTGGGGCATATCAAAGTCTATCAAAGTGCGAAGCGAAGCTACCGCGAGCTGCCTTTGCGGTTTTATGAATACGGAATCGTCCATCGCCACGAAAAAAGTGGCGTGCTTCACGGGCTTTTGCGCGTGAGGGAATTTACCCAAGATGATGCGCATATTTTCTGCCTCCCTAGCCAGATAGAGAGCGAAGTCAATCAGATTCTAGAATTTACACACAAAATTATGAATGCGTTTGGGTTTAGCTATGAGATGGAGCTAAGCACGCGCCCGCAGAAATCTATCGGGGAAGATGCGATATGGGAGTCTGCCACACAAGCCCTAAAAAACGCTCTAGAATCTAATGGCATAAAATACGGCATAGATGAGGGTGGCGGGGCTTTTTATGGACCCAAAATCGATATAAAGATTACCGATGCTATCGGGCGCAAATGGCAGTGTGGCACGGTGCAGGTGGATATGAACTTGCCTGAACGATTTATGCTAGAATACACCGATGAAAACAACGAAGCCAAACAGCCTGTGATGCTTCATCGCGCGATTTTGGGGAGCTTTGAGCGATTTGTAGCGATTTTGACAGAGCATTATAGCGGGGAGTTTCCTTTCGCTATCGCGCCTACACAAGTCGTGCTTATCCCTATCGGGCAAGAGCAAGTCGCCTACGCACGCCAAATCCAGCTAAAACTACGCGAAATCGGTGCGTATAGCGAAGTGAGTGATAAAAACGAAACGCTCTCAAAGCGCGTGCGCACCGCAGAAAAAGCCCGAGTGCCACTCATCGCAGTCATCGGGGCAAGCGAAGTGGAATCCAAAATGCTAGCACTGCGCGATAGACGCATAGAGCGTGAAAAATCCCAATACAGCTTAAGCGAAGGAGAATTTTTGAAATTGGTAGAATCTAAAATGCAAAGGGTAAGTTTTGAGTAAAGAAGAAGTGCTTATAAATGAGGAAATCCGCTTCGATGAAGTGCGGTGCGTGGGGGATAATGGCGAAGTGTATGGAGTGATGAGCTCACGCGAGGCACTAGAAATCGCGGTAAGGGAGGATTTGGACTTGGTGCTTATATCCCCAAATGCCAAGCCACCTGTGTGTAAGGTTATGGATTATGGGAAATTCCGCTATCATCAAGAAAAGCGACAAAAAGAAGCCAAAAAAAAGCAAAAGCAAATCGACATAAAAGAAATCAAGCTCTCCACCCAAATCGCCCAAAACGACATAAACTACAAAGTCAAGCACGCAAGGGAGTTTATCACAGATGGCAAGCATGTGAGATTCAAGGTTTTCTTAAAGCAGCGTGAGATGAATATCCAAGATGCGGGGATAGATACGCTAAAAAAAGTAGCCGCTATGATAGAAGACATCGCCACAGCGGAGAAAGAGCCCAAAATCGAGGGTCGCTATCTAAGTGTGCTCTATGTGCCCAAAAAAGTGAAATGAGGGTAGGCAAAATAGCAGATATAATACAACATTATGCTATTAACCACTCAACCAAAAAACCAAAAGGAGTGAAAATGATTGAAAAACAAAGGACTAAAACAACACAACAAAATCCCAGCAATGAAAGTTTTAGCGGATATGGTTTGGCATTAGATTTAGCAAAGAAAATGCGTCAACAAGGACAACAAATGCAGACAAAAGCAAATACAAAACAAGATGTGGTAAAATCTAAAGAGGTCAAAAAATAATGCTAGAAATTACCATAAAAGATATATTGTTACTTTTAATTACAATTTTTGCATCATTTTGGATAGCTAGAAAAATATTTATCCAAAGTGCTACCGTTCAAATTGAATTTTCTATGACACAAAAAATAGAAAATTATTTGGACTGCATTGCCAATAAAAAATCAGAACAAAATGATATAATGCTTGCTAAATATAAAATCTTAACAGCCCTTGATTTATATTACAAATATTATAAGCGGAGATATTTAAATAAGAAAATAGTTGATGAAAATAATGCAATGTATAAAGAAATCATTGATGATAATATAGATATTATTAAAGAAAACAAGGAAATTTTTAAGAATATATACGAATACATTGAGCGAAAAAGCTTTAATCTTAGGAAAGGAGGTTAGGATAATGCCAAAGATGAAAACAAATCGCGGGGCAGCCAAAAGGTTTAAATGCAAAAAAAACCTTATCAAGCGTGGTAGCGCGTTTCGCAGTCATATATTGACAAAAAAATCGCCAAAGCGCAAAGCGCGGCTAAAATCGCCTCATTTTGTGCATAGTGCAAATATTGATTCTGTGAAGAATCTGCTTTGCCAAGCCTAGCGCAAATGCTTAACACAAATCTTTGCACATTTTAAACGCTCAAAAAAGTGATTAGAATACAAAGTAAAATGATAAAGAGTTAAAGTCAAAGTCCCCCTTAAGATTTGCAAAATCAGTGCTTGAAATAGCACTCATAGTCGCAAACAAGGGCAAGATTAGCCAAACAAAAAAAACACGCTTAGGATTTTAGGATTTCATAATCCCGTGAAAATTCCAAAAGCGTAAATGGCTACACCTAAGACAAGGTAAAGGAGAAAAAATGAGAGTAAAAACAGGCGTAGTGCGCCGCAGGCGACACAAAAAAGTCCTAAAACAGGCAAAAGGTTTTTATAGCGGGCGTAGGAAACACTTCCGCAAAGCAAAAGAACAGCTAGAGCGAAGTTTGTGCTATGCGTTTCGCGACAGGAAGCAAAAAAAGCGCGATTTTAGGAGTCTTTGGATTATCCGCATCAACGCTGCGTGCAGAATGCAGGATATGAGCTACTCGAAGTTTATGCACGGGCTAAAGCTCGCAAATATCGAAATGGATAGAAAAATCCTAGCCGATATGGCGATGAATGACATCGCTAGCTTCAACAAGCTCATAGACAGCGCAAAATCGGCATTGAAGTAGTTGAAAATTCTGGTTAAAAAACATTTAACCAGAATTTTTATTTGTTTTGTGGGTCTATAAATATCTTAGTTGTTGGCACATAAAATTATAAGATGTGCCTCCACCAAAACTAGGAATGGACTAAATAACTGCTTAAGAAAGAATATTATTTGTTGTCTTTGAATACGACAAAAATTAAAACATAGCGAGTTTTGCAAATGTCTATCTATAAGAAATGCTAAAAAATAAACTAGCATCATCTATTACAACACCGCCGTCCTTACCAACATCTTGTCCTCTAAGATATAAAACCTTATCATTCTTTATATATGACCCATTTTTGTTTGATATGCCTTTTTTATCATAAATTAAATATCTTTTAAAGACTATACTTTCCCTATTTAAATTATTTTCATAAAAATATGAATAACAATCAAACAAGTATCCCATAAACAATCTAGAACATTCTATCTGTTGCAACGATTCATCAGCAATTCTATCTGTATAGCTTGTTTTAATCTCGCAGTATGCAATGTTTAATTGATTTTCCAATGAAAACAATACTATAAAATCACAAGATTTTGATGTAGAATAATCTTTTAATACCCTTTGAGGAATAATTTGGTTTCTTTGTTGCAAAATCAACACATTATCTATATTTTTAAATACGCATTTAATCCATTTTATAGAACTATTCTTATCCTTTTCGTAAACAACAAAATAGCCATTTGAGGACTCAGCCATAAGGCTTGGGTTTATTGATTTTTTTATCTTTTTTATAAAATCATTCATCGTATCTCAATCCATTATAAATTTCTTCAAAAATAAAACCTTGATTTTCGTTTTGTGAATTTATAGGCTCATCAAATGTATTCATAAATATACCCCTTATAGAATCTACTTTTATCTCTCTTAAGATATTCTTCCTGTTATTGTTTTGTGCTACATAGGCTCTCACTTTATTAGATTTCAATTTATATTCTTTGGTATAGCCACTTTTTTGGAATCTGCTTATTTGTTCGTCGGTTAGATTGTTTAGCATTATACAATTGCTTAATTCCCTTACTATGTAATCGCTGTGTGTTGTGATAAATACTTTGATTCCCGCATTGACGAGCAAAGCAATAAGCCTGCCCATAAAAACTTGGTTATTTGGGTGTAGATTTAACTCTGGTTCATCTATCATCAAAATATTTCCACTTTGTGCTATGTGTAAAATATAATAATTAAGCATTAGCAGAGAGCGAACAGAGCTAGATGCACGCTGTATTAAAAATTTACCCTTTGTAATTCTCTGCTTTGCACCTGGCGCAAATTCTATCCCTATTTCACTAACAATATATTTTCCACCAACAATCTTATAAAGTAGCTCTATAATTTCTTTGTGCAAAACAGAACATTCTTGTTTTATAAAACTTACTTTTTTACTTACTTCATCAAGTTCACGAACAAAATAAATATTATCTTTTACTGGTTTTGGATATCTAGAATAGTTACTATTGAGCACATTAAAAACAGTTTGTTGTATGTTTTTTGTATCTGCTCTTGATATTTTTTCTACAATCTCGTTCTTATTTACATCAAGTTCTTTTTGAAACATTGATGCACCTGTCCTTTCAGCACTTAAAATAAAAGCTACCGGATGTGAGATTATGATAATATAATTAAGTAAAGCTAAGACAAAACTCTCCTTTCTATAATTAACATCTTTTTGCATTTTTTCATTAAAGTGATTTTTACTCTTTTCATAACTAAATAAAAAATATTGTTCAGTGATTTCCACTAGTTCAAATTGAGGAGAATGTGAGAAAAATTCTTTGATATTTTTTTTATTATCTTCATTATTATCATATTCAATATAACTAATCATAGCTTCCTTGGAACTTGTATTAAAGACACTAGAGTCAAAATCTTCATCTCGTCCAGCAAGTATTGCTGCCAAATTAGTTTTGTAATTACTTTCAAGCTCTTCAAATAGATTCGCAATAATTTTTTCCATATTTTTTGAATATATCTTTATTCTATATTCATCTAGAATATCAACATAATTCTCCGTAATGTTTTTTAACAAATCAAAAATAACATAATTCGTATCGCCCCTAACAAAATCCAAATATCCATATAAACTGTAAGTAGCATAGGTTTTACCTGTATTATTTTCCCCACATATAATAGTCAAATCTCCTACTTCAAATTCAGCTTCATCAAGCATACCAACATTCTTTAGACTAACTTTCACTGTAAGATTTCCTCCAATCATTTTATTTAAATTTAGAGAAGACTAGAGCGGGCATTATATCATATTTTAGTCTCCTTAATGACATCATCAAATCAAAGCATTAAAAATATATAAAAAATACACATATTTTTAGTAATAAAAGCATATACTAACTCTGAGTCGTTATAATGTCTTTCGGCAGATTTTAACATATAGTTTTTGATAAGTTTAGTATGCCTAATAAAAAACACTACTGCGTAATCTCAACAATAGCATTTTTTGTTATCCTAGCTAAAAAATTACTAAAAGATAACCACAATGACACCAATGCAAAAAAAACGCGCAATAGTTAGCTTTACCTCGTGGCTTCCTGTGCTTAGCCTTACTTGTGCGGCTTTTGTGTTCAACACAAGTGAATTTATCCCCATAGGGCTTCTTAGTGCGATAGCTAGCGATTTTTCTATGAGTGAGGCGCGTGCAGGACTACTCATCACTATCTATGCGTGGGTCGTAGCCCTTGCTTCTCTACCACTTATGCTTAGATTTTCTCACACAGAGCTTCGCAAGCTTATGCTTTGGGTTATGGCGATATTTGTGCTTAGCCACGGTCTATCTGCGCTAGCTAGTAGCTACTACACGCTTATGGCTTCACGCATAGGAGTTGCACTCTCTCACGCTCTTTTTTGGTCCATAGCTTCGCCTATGGCGATAAAAGCCGCCCCTAGAGGAAAGCACTCTATGGCACTAGGATTTATCGTAGCAGGTAGCTCCCTAGCTCTCACAGCTGGACTACCTCTAGGACGGGTAATCGGGCTTTATATCGATTGGCGTAGCACATTTGCGTGTATAGGGATTTTGGCTTTTTGCATTATGGTGCTATTTTGGCGTGTGTTTCCCACTATGCCTAGCACCCAAAACATCTCGGCCAAAACCCTCCCCACACTACTATCAAATACCGCCTTTCGCAGAATCTGTCTCCTAACGCTTATTTTCATCACGGGAGAATTTTGCACATATAGCTATATTGAGCCATTTTTAGCCCAAAGCCTAAAAGATAGCGGTGTTACTTACGCGCTAGTAGTGTTTGGTGGGAGTGGTATTATCGCTAGTATCGCCTTTTCAAAGCATTATGACAAGCACCATTTAGCCTTTGTAAATCTCTGTCTTTTTGGCGTTGTTGGTAGTTTGCTTGTGCTGTATTTTATCTCGCATTATTTGTGGCTAGTGATTGTGCTATGTGGATTTTGGGGATTTGCAATCGCGTGTTTTAATATCGTATTTCAATCCCAAACCATAGCCTCTGTCCCCCAAGCAAGTGCTGTGGCAATGTCGATTTTTTCGGGGATTTATAATGTAGGCATTGGTAGTGGAGCATTTATCGGTGGAGCAGTGTGTGAGAAGCTAGGCGTAGAGTTTGTAGGCTTTGTCGGTGGAGTAGTGGCATTTATTGCGTGTATGTATTACTTGCGAAAAATGCCATTTGCAAGGGTGTTTCATCGCTTTAGGCTAAAAAATCGCAAAATCTAAACACCCACAGACACCCCCCCCCCACAAATCCACTCCAAGCAAATATCAAAACCTATATAAGCGGATTATCCATTTCTTTGGGGGTTTCTATGCCCATTATCTTTAGCACGGTAGGTGCGATATTATTTAGCGCACCCTCGCCTACGCTTTTTACACCATTTGCTAGTATGAAGCAATACACATCGCCCACAGTGTGATTTGTCTTTATCTCGCCCTTATCGTTTTGCATCTCCTCGCAGTTGCCGTGGTCGCTTGTGAGGATTACAGCATAGCCCTCTTTTTTTGCGACTTCATAGATTGCGCCTAGCTCTTTATCCACAGCTTCTACGGCTTTGAGCGCGGCTTGGTATTTGCCTGTGTGCCCTACCATATCGCCATTTGCAAAATTCACCACCACAAAATCACTTCCCGACTTTATCGCCTCACACACTGCAGCCCCCACCTCTGGCGCGCTCATCTGTGGTTGCAAATCATAAGTAGCCACCTTTGGCGAGGGAATCAGCACGCGAGATTCTCCCAAAAACGGCTCTTCTATCCCGCCATTAAAAAAGAAAGTTACGTGGGCATATTTCTCTGTCTCGGCGATATGCACTTGGGTTTTGCCCTCCCTGCTTAGCACTTCGGCAAGGGTGTTTTGCGGGGTAATCTTTGGAAACAAAATAGGGTATGGAAATGTCTCATCATATTGTGTCATAGTGAGTATGTGCTCCGTATTTGCAGGGCTAGCAATCCCTTTGCCAAACCACTTTTCGCGCTCAAATTCGCTAAAAGAATCGCTACCAAGCACTTCTATGATTTCCCTCGCTCTATCGGAGCGAAAGTTTATCATCACTAGCCCATCTTGCGGGGCAAACCCACCAAATCCATTAAACGCCTTTGGTTTGATAAACTCATCAGTAATGCCTTGCTTATACGAGTTTTCAATATATTCTTTGGGAGTTATGCTAGAATCATCACGCTGATTTTTTGCAGGCAAATCGCTAGTGCCATAAGCAAGCACTCTATACGCCTCCTCTATCCTCTCCCACCGCTTATCTCTATCCATAGCATAGTATCGCCCGCTTACACTGCCTATACGCACACTCTCGCAGCTATCACATAGATTTTGCACTTGCTCTAAGTAGCCTAGCGCAGAGGTAGGTAGCACATCTCGTCCATCAGTGATTAAATGAAGCCATACGCGTTTATCTAGCCCTGCATAGATTTTTGCCATAGCCAAAAAATGCTCCAAATGCGAATGCACCCCGCCATCACTCATAAGCCCTAGCAAATGCACTTCGCCAGATTCTCTAGCGTGCTTTTGCAGTAGTGGATTTTTTGACAAAGAGCCATCTTCTATCGCTTTAGAGATACGAACCAAATCTTGATATAGCACACGCCCAGAGCCGATACTTGTATGTCCTACTTCAGAGTTGCCCATCTGCCCGTGTGGTAGCCCCACAGAGCCACCATAAGTATGTATAAGACTATAAGGCACATTCTCAAACAGCCAATCATAAGTAGGCTTTGTCGCATTGGCAAAGGCATTGTAAGGCGAGGGAGGCTTATGCCCTATGCCGTCCGTGATGATAAGCACGCATTTTTGCGGAGCTGTGAGCGTATTTGTATTCATTTTTGTCCTTTTTGTATGTGATAATTTAAGGAATTTAATTGTGATATTTAAGCACAAAAGGGATAATTTTTTAACAATACATTTTTTAACGCTTGTGATTTAGGGTTTATAAAGATATAATCGTTAGTCTATCTAAATCACAAAAATAAGGACAAAAATGCTAAAATCAAATACAAAATCTAATCCAAAAGATTCTACCTCATCACAAAACCTTATCCCGCCCAAAAGCACCACGCTACCACCTGTGCTTACTATCGCAGGGAGTGATTGCAGTGGAGGGGCAGGCTTGCAAGCGGATTTAAAAACATTTAGCGCACACAAACTATATGGAATGAGTATCGTGCTAAGTGTCGTAGCAGAAAACACAGCGCGAGTAATATCTAGCTATGATTTACCACCAAGTGCGATAGATGAGCAGTTTGAAGCGGTGTTTAGCGACATAGTGCCAAAGGCGAGCAAAATCGGTATGCTAGGAAGTGAGCCAATCCTAGAATGCGTGAGAGAAAATCTAGTGCGATACGCGCCTGCAAATGTCGTGCTAGACCCTGTGATGTTTGCCAAAAATGGCTACCCGCTTATGCCAAAACCTGTGCGAGAAAAGCTAGCCCATATTTTGCCCCTATGTGATGTGCTTACACCAAATCTCCCCGAAGCAAGCGAGCTAGTAGGCTTTGAAATCACTAGCCTAGAATCGATGAAAAAAGCCGCGCAGATTTTGTATGACAAGGGAGCAAAATCCATACTAATCAAAGGCGGACACAGCAAGCAAAACCCCCAAAATTCCAACGACATTTTTTATAATGGAAGCGAGTTTGTCCTGCTAGAATCTAGTCGAATAGACACCAAAAACACGCACGGCACAGGCTGCACGCTAAGTAGTGCAATCGCTTGCAATCTAGCGCAAGGCAAAGACGCGCTAAGCTCCGTGCGACTAGCAAAGAAGTATGTCTATGGTGCGATACTTCATAGCCTAAATCTAGGGAAAGGGAATGGACCTACAAACCATTTTTTTGGGCTTTGATTTATTGTAGTTTTGTCTTTGGTGTTTTTGTGTTCTTTTTTTATGTTTTTTTATCGCACTTTTTTGCATTGGCACATTTTAAGCAAAAGCGAAATATCCAAAAGAAATTTATAAAATCTAAAAATATTTAAAATCCTTATAACAGAGGAAAGATATTTTTAGGTTTTGAGGGCAAAGATTTAGGGTGTTTTTTGCTTGGCTAGATTTACAAGCCGTTTTTTTTTTTTTTGTATTGTTGTGTCTTAGTTGCTTTTTAGCTTACCAAAATCAAAAGGGGAAAAAATGAAAAAGTCTCGTCTTATCACATTACTTGCCACACTCAAAACGCCACTTTGTCAACGCTACTTCGCCAAAGACACTAGCCTAGCATACCTATTATCCGTGCTAGGCAAATCTTTGTTTATCGCAACTTTGGCACTTGTATTTATGCCAAATCTATCCACTGCCAAAATATCACAAGCACAGCAAACCCAAATACAAGAGCAAATAAAAGACATACAAAACCACTTCCAAACCAAAATAAGCCACCTAGAATCTAGCCTAAAAATCACAATAGAAGCCGAGCGCAGAAGCAAGGATAAAACTCGCTCATTAAAAGGTAGTGAATATGAAGTCGCTTACAAAAACTACGAAAACGAAAAAGATAGTGCAAAAGAGCTAGAAAAATACTACACCAAAAACACCCAAGAGATTATCAAAAAGGCTAAAGATTCTGCTAATACTTGGGGGATTGTAGATGAGTTTAGTGAGTTTGAGGCTTCTCTTAGACAGACTGATAGTGTGCTTTTGGCTGATATGAAAGAATATAAAAAGCGACTAGAAGCACTAGAAAAAACCCAAAAATCAACGCATAAAAAATCCGCTTACAAAGAAAAAATGGAGTGGCTTGTCCAAGAGTTTGATAACAAATATGAGTGGATTTTGTTTGACGCGTATAACTCATTCGTAGAAAAAATCAGCGAGATTTTGGGCAAATAAATCTAGCAAAAGCAAAGTCTAGCAAAAATCTTAAAATCGATAAACCCTAGCCCAAATATTGCAAAATCTGCCAAAATTTCTTAAAAACTAGGGTGCGAACCAAAAGCGACAATGGCAACAAAAAGGGGTAGCAAAACGGCGGTAAAGGATAGCAAAGAATATGCCCAAAACCCAAAAATACCACAAAGCCTAAAGTGCCTAGAAGTGCCTAATCAAAGCCTTTATATGACTTATCTGCGATTTCTTGTAGTGGGAGGGGAGAGGGTGTTTTTTTTGCGCTAAATCCTAGAGATTCTAGCTGTTTTATCGCTTCAGCTTCCATAGTAGCGACATTTGAGAGAAGTTCTTTAGATAGTGCGAAAGTCGTATCCTCGCCGATGATTTCAGGGATAATCCCTACGATATGGATTTGTGGCAAATCGCCCATAACTTGCGTGAGGCGAAGCGTTTGTAGCATTTCGACTTCGTGCGCACTCCCTGCCCAAGAGACTTGCTTAGGCAAAGCATCAAAAGAGAAGCTATACACATCTCCTATCTTGCCACCACTCACATCTACGGTGTCTAGTATAAGCACAAAATCATACTCTACGATGAGGGGGATAAGAGCTTGAGCAAGCGTGCCACCATCGATAAATTCTAGGCTATGGGTTGGAGTTTGGTTAGAATCTAGTGGGGAAGTAAATTTGTAGTTTAACTTTAGGTAGTTCATCAAATGCACGCCTATGCCCTCATCGCCAAACAAAATATTGCCAATGCCAAGCACAAGGACTTTCATAAACACCTTACAACTATGAAGAAAGATTTGAGATAATCTAAGCCTTAAGTAGCTACAAAAGGCTTAGATTTTATGGATTTAGACTTTTAGTTTGCCTTGATAGCGCACACCACTTACGATACTATCTACGCCACCATTTGGATACTTCACAGAATTCCACACAGCAAGGTAAATATGCACAGGGATAAAAATGATAAACGCCCAAGTCAATATATGGTGAATCACGCGGACATTTGCAATCCCTCCACACACTACTTCTACCCACTTGAAGCAAACACCAAGCACACCACCTAGCCCGCTATGATAGACATTGCCATATAGCGCGACACCTGTAAGGCTGATAAGTAGCACAAGCACACCCAAAAAGAAATATGTAGCAAATTGCAAAGGATTATACGCACCGTCAATATGCGGATGCCTACCGATAAAGATATAAGTCTTAATCTGCTCTATCCACACACTTGGTTGCAAAAACTGCCCAAAGGAGCGTCTCTCCTCACTACAACCCTCTTTGTCAAAGAAAAACAAATACACCCGAAAAATCGAAATCCCAATCAACACAAAGCCACATATCAAATGCACACTTCGCACATATCCTTGAGTGAAGCCCGTAGGCTCACTGCTAGGTGTCGTCTGCAAAAACGGCATAGCGATATAAAACCCTGTAATGATAAGCGCGAAAATGCTAAAAGCTCTAAGCCAATGAAAAACCCTCGTAAGCAAAGAGAACTCTTCGTGCGCCATAAACTCTTTTTCGCCTGAACCAATCGCTTCTCTCATTGTTATCTCCTTATGGTATAAATCTCAACACACCCAAACTATACAAAATCTAGCGCAATCTTTATCGCAATTTTTGATATTTTCACAGATTTTAGGCTAGATTTTGACTTTAAGGCTAGATTCTTGCAAAGGCTGGCTCAACCTTGTATTGAGCGATTTCATTGCCTTTGGTATCCATTAGATGCACAGCGCACGCTATACAAGGGTCAAATGAGTGAATATGTCGTATGATTTCTAGTGGTTGAGTGATATTTGCCACTTTTGTGCCGATGAGGCTCATCTCATAAGGTCCCTTTTTGCCCTTAGAATCTCTAGGTCCACCATTCCAAGTGCTAGGCACGATAGCTTGGTAGTTTTGGACTTTGCCATCTTTGATTCTTACCCAATGGCTTAGCATACCGCGTGGGACATTGCCGATAAATCTACCTTTATACTCTTTTTTCTCATCAATACTATAAGTCGCGCAAGTGCGAGTATCGACTTTTAGATTTTCTACAAGTGCGTTAAATGCTTTTAGCCCATTATCAACGATGACTTTTGCTTCTATACAGCGAGCTGCTGTGCGCCCAAGTGTGCTAAATAGTGCTTCCACAGGCAGTCCTGTTTGGGCTAGGAATTTTTGAGCCACAGGGGTAATGTATGGATTTTTGGCTGCTAGTCCTACCACCACAGTAGCTAGAGGTCCTACTTCCATAGGCTCTCCGTCATAGCGCGGAGATTTTATCCAAGAGTATTTACCATCAAGTTTTAGGTTTTTGCTCTTTATTTCTTTGCCATCTGCACCTATACTTGTGCCATCTACAAACCCTGTATAGTTTGGTGTAGTTTGTCCATCATAGGGGTGGAGGGCTACTTTGTCAGTGTTTTCGTATTTATACCAAGAGTTGGTTACTTCTTCAGCGATTAGGCTTTCATCTACTTGATGAAGTGTGCTTAAATCGCCATTTTTTACGATACCTGTGCTGTATAGATACTCATCAGCTCCTACTTGGATTTCTTGGAAAGATAGGAAGTTTTTCACTCCACAGCCTACTTGCGTTACAGAGGGTTCATTTGCATAGACTTTGCCTGCCATTACCAAATCAGGCCAATAAGCACGATTCACAAAATCCGCCACCGCGTCAAATTTGCCTTTCCACTCACCCAATCTACTTGGGTCTAGTATATCCATTACAGAAGTTACACCGCCCACAGTTAGACTTTGTGGGTGAGGCTGCTTACCACCAAACACAGCCATCATCTTTGCTGCTTCTCTTTGGACTTCAAGGAGTTTTAGGTAGTGCGACAATACGATTAGATTTTGCTCTGGGGAGAATCTATAAGTCTTATGCCCCCAATACGCGTTTTGGAATGGTCCTAGCGCACCTTGCTTGACAAAGTCACCCACTCTTTTTTGCACTGCTTTTAGTTCACTCTCTCCTGCCGCAAGTGGATAGTCTGTGTAGAGATATGCTTCTTTTGCAGCTTTTGCAGGGTCTGCATTTAGTGCTGAAGTGATGTCGCACCAATCAAGCCCGTGCAATGTATAGAAATGCACAGCGTGGTCGTGCAAAAACAACGCCATATTCATAAGGCTTCTTGTGAGGGTGGCATTTAGTGGAGGCTGTATGCCAAGTGCGTTTTCCACCGCCATAATGCCCGCTTTGTAGTGGCTATAAGTGCAAACGCCACAGATTCTTTGTGCGATAAATCCCGCATCTCTAGGGTCGCGCCCTACGATGATTTTCTCTAGTCCTCTCCATAGTGTCGATGAAGAAAACGCATCTTGGATTACATTGTTGTCATCTACAATCACTTCAATCCGCAAATGCCCCTCAATCCGCGTGATTGGGTCTACTATTACTCGCTTTGACATATTCGCTCCTTAAGTGGTAAGATTTTGCTATTTAGCTTTTTGTGTAGCAGAAACTACGGCGTGCGCTGCGATACCTACCGCAGTAGCTGCCAAAATCACGGTGCCTACCGTATCAGCTGTCTTATCTGCACCATATCCACCAAACGCAGTGTGGAATGGCGTATTGCCAAGTGGACGCTCAAATGGACTCATCGTATCCCAAAAATTTGGCTCTGAGCAACCGATACAGCCGTGTCCTGCACCGATTGGCCAGCTTGTGTGAGAATTGAAACGCAATTTTGAGCAATTATTGAAAGTATATGGTCCTTTGCATCCGACTTTGTAGAGGCAGTAGCCATTTTTTGCGCCCTCATCACCAAAGCTTTGGACAAACTCGCCCGCATCAAAATGCCCTCTGCGCTCGCACAAATCGTGGATTCTATGCTGATAAGCCCAAGTAGGACGCCCAAAAGCATCAGTAGGTGGTAGTTTGCCAAATAGCGCGAAATAAAGCACATTGCCTACGATATTTTTTTCGCTTGGAGGACAGCCCGGGACTTTTATCACAGGCTTAGAGATGATAGAATCTAGTGGATGAGCATTGGTGGGATTTGGCGCAGCAGCTTGCACGCCTCCGTAGCTAGAGCAAGTCCCTATGCTAAATATAGCAGCAGCCCCAGCAGCAGCATCTCTACACTCTTGCGCACCTGTGCGTCCGTGTGCACCGATAGTTAGGAAGTATTCGCTACCACCTTTTGGGATACCACCCTCTACCATTAGTATGTAGTTGCCTTTGTGTTTTTTGATAGCGTTTTCTAGATTTTGCTCGGCTTGATGCCCAGAAGCTGCCATTATGGTTTCGTGGTATTCAAGATTGATAATGTCAAACAAAATGCTATCAATCGTTGGGTCTTCAGTCCTTAGCAAGCTCTCTGAACAACCCGTGCACTCTGCCATATGAAGCCAAATCACAGGTAAGCGATTTGCCACTTCAGCAGCACGCGCAGTAAGTGGGACAAAAGACGCAGGTAGCGATAGCGCAGCTGTCATAGCCCCCGCCCATTTCATAAAATCACGCCTACTAATGCCCTTTGATTCTAGCTCGGTATGCAGATTTTTATCAGCATTGCAAGCGGGCAAACCACTCAAACTATCCAATCTCTCCTTTGCCCGCTGATACATCATATCTTGGGCATTTGCGTCTATATCAGCTAGTGGGGAAAACGCTGATTGCGTCATAGATTGCTCGTGCTTGTGTTGCATAATGACACTCCTTAAAAAAGTATGTTGTGGGACAAATCCTAAAATACTAGGATTTGTGAGAAAATATTATAAGCTATTTAGTTTAAATATCACTTAAACTATGTTCATTATTGTGGCAATTTTGATAAAAAAGTAAAAAATATGCTTATCTTTTGGCAGATTTTGCATATAAACTATTAAGATTTTGTCCAAAAAGTCAATTATTTGTTAAGTTTTGTGCCTTTTGAAGTAGCTAAAAATAGATTCTATGATATACACCACAAAATCCAAAAAATCCCTAGCAATATTCAAAGCATATCATTTTTGCACGCTTATTTTTGCGTGTCTATTTTTTGCTTATTTTGCAGAATTTATCCTCCACAAAAATTGCATTTGGTTTAGCCTATCATATTTGTGCTTGAAGTCTTGCCCTCTTTGACTAACTTGCTTGGGACTAGCTTGCCTAAGGCTAGCTTGCTCTTGCTTAACTTGCTCGTGGCTAGCTTGCTTAGGACTAATATGCTCGGGCTCAAGGCTAGTCTCTACTAGCTCGCCCAAGCTCCCAAAATCCCTACCATATCGCCACCTAAAAAGTTTGCCATTATAGTAGATTCCCTCATCACTAGCCCAAATCCCCGCATTTATCCCAAACTCATACTTATCATTTTTGCTACCTAGCATATTTTTCCCACCTAGTGAGATATACTCCGCATTGTCCAAAAACAGCTCAAAAATGCTTACGAAAATATCCTTGTGAGAGCCCACACGCAAAGGGTCATAGTATATAGCCCTGCCTGCAGATTTTAGAGAATCCTGCACCTGCTTTGGCATATACACATACAGCGGGACGGCAAAATTTAGCGCGTTATAGCGCGGAGGAAACGCTCTCAAATCTCGCAAATGGTGGTCTCCTGTGGCAAACACGACAGTATTTTTACCGACACTAGATTTTTTTAGCGTGCGTAAAAACTCTCCAAAAGCGTTATTTGAATACAAAAACGAGCCTAGCACTTTCTTTGGCTTGGCTTTTTTGTTAAACCTCTCTTGCACTTGTGCGGTAATATTTGGGGCATTTACCTCATCAAACTCACTTGGCGTGATAAATGGAGGGTGATTTGAAGTGGTAAGCGTAAAAATCGCCACAGGCTTACTAGCTGATTGCAATATTTCCATAATACATTTGTAGATATACTCATCATTGATTCCAAAGCTATTTTTGTGCTTATCAGCGTCTTGATATTTCGCACCCAAAAACGAAGCATCATAAACTTTTATGCCTTGATTTTTTAGATATTCTGTGATATTTACCCACGAGCCAGAACTAGAAGTGATAAACACCACTTCATAGCCGTTTTGCTCTAGCGTGTCTAATGGCGTGTGCGCTAGCTTGTGTTTTTTCATTTTGCCTGTGGAGAGATTTATCGTAGGGCTCAAAAAATACAAATCAAAAAACGATGGCGCAGTGCCTGTATTGGAGCTAAAAAACCGCCAAAACACAAAATCTTGCCTAAAATCTTGCTGTGTTTTATTTTTTGAAGTTTTTTCAAAAACTCTTGCACTCAAAAAATGCTCCCTTAGGCTACCTAGCAAATCAAGTCTAGGATTTTTGCGCGTTTGTTGATTTTCTTGTGTCGCTTGTGTCTTATTCTGTGGTGTTTGCTCTAGATTTTGCCACAAATCCTGCGCAAAAGCATAATCAAAGCTCAAAGCCCCACTACCAAAGCTCTCCATTAGGTTTATGATGATATGAGGTTTGGGCAGGGCTTTTGAAGTGGCTTGCCAAGTGTGTTTTGAAGTAGATTTTGTGGATTTCGGGGCTGATTTTGTGTCAGATTTTGGGCTTGTCCTTTGGATTGTAAAAATCTCTTTTTGTAAGCTCAAAAACTCACTCTCAAAAACCTCTCTATCTGCTATGAAATAATCACTATCTGCCCTATACTGCGAAAAAGCCCAAGCAAACGCCAAAATCGGGTTGGGATTTAGCGCGTTTATAGAAGCAAAAGTAGAGATAGCACTATCTTTCTCCCCTAGTGGAAATGAGCCAAAAGAGCCACGCGCACCGATGAAAAGCACGCAAATAAGTGCGAGATTTGCCACTGCAAAAGTGCGAAATCTCACAAGGGGTATATTTATCTTACGCAAAATCCTAGAATTGACAAAGGCATAAAAAATAGCGATGAGCAATATACACAAAGCAAGCACGCCCACAGGATAATCCCTAAAGATAATGCCTAAAATCTCTTTTGTGTTGTCATCTTTTAGCCCAAAGATAAAAATATCAATCTTGGTTTTATACATTTCATAATAATAAAAATTTACAATAGCAAAGCTAGCGCATACAAACCCAAGCACAAACGCATAGACACTACTTGCGCGTAGCAAAATATGTGGCTTTTGACACAAATGCTTAAACGGCTTTAGCGCATACACAAGTGCTAGATATACAAAAAGCGCGATACAAATCACGCGCGTATCGTAGAGAAATCCGTATTTGTAGAGGTTTAGCTTATCGCTTAGCCCCACCTCCGCACTCACAAAAGACAGCTGCATACACAGTCTAGAAATCCCAAAAACAGCTAGGCTTATGAGATAAAGCGCAAAAATACTTAAGACATAATCTAGGCTAAAAAGGTATTTTCTATTGGGGGGGGGGGGAGCAGAAAGAGTTGTGCTAGGATTTTGTGGATTTTGGGCTACATTTGCTGTGATATTTGTGTCGTTTGAAGTAGTATTGTTTGTAAGATTATTTGATTGATTTTGCTTATTTTGTTGGTGTTGTTGCTTTTGTTGGTGCATTTTTCTAGCCTTTTGATGATTTTTGAGTGAGTTTATGAAATTTGATTCTAAATATTTTGTGTGATATTTTTGTGTATTTGGATATACGCTAGTTTAAATCGATGAAAACTTGAGGGGAATTTGGTAGGTTTGAGTAAGGCAAAACCCTAGCCTACTCCTCTCAAACTCAAGCCCACAAACCAAAACAAGTAAGCAGGCTCTATCAACCAAAAGCACGCCTAAAAGCATAGCAAGCACCAAAAGTGTGCCAAACGCGCTATTGTGCCATTGCTCTTGCGTATCTTTAGCGTATCTCTCGCGTTATTCCCCGCGCTAAGCATTTTCGCCTTATTTCCCGCGTATTTTCAGCATTTCCGCGTTTTCTCCCGCGTATTTGTCGGGTTTATCAAGCCACTCCCAGCGTTTTTTAGCGTGTTTCACGCGTTTAAGTATTTCACGCGTTTTTTACGCCACACGCCCTACTTCTTATGCAGTTCGTTTATATAAAACCGCACCGAGCTTACGCCCTCTTTTTGCGCCCATTCATACGCTTTAGAGGCAAACGCCCAATTTATATGCGCGAAATATTTTTCTAGATACGCAGGGCGCGCGTTTTTGTGGTCTATGTAGTAGGCGTGCTCCCACACATCTACGACAAGTAGCGGGATTTTGTCCTCGCTTATTGGCGTTTGTGCGTTGCTTGTTTGCACGATTTCTAGCTTGTTGCCATTTAGCACAAGCCAGCACCACCCAGAGCCAAACAGCGTAGTCGCCGCACTCAAAAACTTCTCTTTAAACCCTTCAATTCCGCCAAATTCAGAATCTAGAGCTGCCTTTAGCTCCGCGCTAATCGCGCTGACATCGCCTTTTGGGCTTATGCAGTCCCAATAAAAATCGTGGTTATACACCTGCGCAGCGTTGTTAAACACACCACCGCTTGACTTTTTGATAATGTCATACAGCTCGGCATTCTCAAACTCACCGCCCTTAACGAGATTATTAAGGTTGTTTATGTATGTTTGATGATGTTTGCCATAGTGAAAATCAAAAGTGGTAGGGCTTAGGAAGTCCCCAAAAGCGTCTTTTTGATAAGGTAGCGTTCGTAGTTCAAACATATTTTCTCCTTTAGTTGTTGTGATTTTGTGATAGTTTGGATTCTTATCACAAAGCGCATTATAAGAAATTTTGCCTAAAAATTAACTAATATCAGCGCAAAATCTTACATCCAAAATCCAAACCCACCACCACATAATGATTTTTGTCTTTTTTAAGGCGATTAGATTTTGTATTTGCATTATTTCACTTTATCTTTTGAAAAAATCGTAAGGATTTTTTTGCTTGGGACATTTGAGATAGAGACGAGTTTATTTATCAGCGCGATAGGCACAAACGCCATAGGTGTCGAGTTTTGATACAAATCACACTTAAGCCTAAAAAGGATTTCAAGCACACTTTTTAGGCAGAGAAAATCAGTGATTTTTGGACTTGTTATGTATTGTTTATACGAGTTGCTAAGCCCAAAAGGCACAGCCATATCAAGCACAAAGGAGAGATTTTCATCGCCCCTTACAAGCATTTTTATCCCAAAGTAAGTATTCTCGCCAAATACAGATTGATTTTCGCCCGTGATAAATCGCTTGATATAGCCAAGATTTGGTAGCACTACACTATTTTTAGCGATTTTAGATTCGGTGTTTTTAAGGTGCTCTACAAACATTCCACTTTTATCCAATCCCACAAAATTGATATAGCTTACATTATCTCTCAAAGATTTTTCATACAAAAACTGCATAAAAGGGCGAATCACCTTAAACGCAAAATCATCTAATCTACTAAAAAGTGCCAAAGAGCCGTCTTTGATAAACAAAATCTTGCTTAAAGTTTTTTCATCATTATTTTCCATAAAAAAGCGAAACATACAAAGCAATAACACTATTTCAAAAACACTCATTATATACGAAGTAATCGCACCTGCACCATTTATCTCATCTACCAAATCGTGCAATTCAAAGCAATCTGTGATATAAACGATATGCCCACAATTATGACATTTTATAAAATCATTTTTCTCATCTAAATAATTATCCGTTTGCCTTTTAAATTCTAGTCTTTCATCACAATGTGGATTTGGGCAAGTGATTTGCATTGTCCCAGATTTGTCGCTATATTCTCTAAATATAAGCCACTTTATCGTATTTAGCAGCGAATCTTTAGAATCGCCATCATTGCCACTTAGCTTCCTATCTCTAAAAATCTCAAAGATAGTTTTTCTCACGCTTGTCTTAAAATCACATTCTTTGAGTTTGATATTTTGCATAGGCACGACAAAAGAAAATGTTTCAAGGTTTTTTAGCTTCCCCAAATCATCTGGGTCTATGGTTTGCTGAGTATCCAAAGCAAACAAATCAGCCACCGCAAAGGTAAGAATGCCGACATTATAATAACAAAGGGTATGTGATGGGAATTTGTCATTGATATTTACTTCTTGATAGCCACCATCAGCAGTAATGACATATTTTATATCTGTGCTGATTTTGTCTGTAATGTCTTTTAGTGGTGTTATCTTGCCCTCGTAGTCTAAATCTATTATATCGTGGTAGCCGACTTTTTCGCACCTTTGCAAAAAATCTTGCACAAGTTCATTTTTGATAATGTGCTGATGAGTGAACTTTGATGCTTTTTCTTTGCTATAACCCATAATCAATCCCTACACTTCAAACTTATCAATTTGCACAGGGATAATAAAATTATTAGAAAATAGCTTCACCCTAGCAAAGCCCTTATCACTATTGCGGATAATGCTTTGTGAAAAGTCTGCAAAGTCGTAGTATTTTTCTAGTGTTTTTACCTCATCTTTGTTATTAAGGTGTGATATAAACCAATTTTGCGTGTTTTTAAGGATACTAGGCGCGATAGAGCTAACCTCTTGCGTAGAGTAACTAATCCCTATTTTTAGCTTTGCACCCTCTTTGGCAAGGCGATTGTAGATATTTGTCAAATCTTTGTCATCTTTGGGGAAAATATTATGCGCTTCCTCAAAATACATTTGGATATAATCAAGCGTTTGCTCATTGGTAAATTTTTCCATAGAATTGCCAAAAATATATCTGCATAGTCTCTCAATGTATTTTTCTTGCGTTTGACTTGAGGCTGTGGATAAATCCACAAGCACGATTTTACCCTCTCGCAACGCTAAATCTATTTCTTTTTTGTAGTCATTGCCACCTTGCAGTGAATGCAATGTCCTCAAATCTATCAATGCCCTATATCCACTCACACTTTTTGCTTGAAATACCTTAAGCAGTGCTAGATATTGTTTATCATCTTGATATTTATCACTCACTTCTTTAAAATCTAGATTCTCGAAATATTTACAAGCCTCTTTTATGGTTATGCCCTCGTGTGGTTTATTTTTCTCTTTGTCTTGCTTATCTTTAGCAAAATCTTTTAATGTAAATCTATAAAATTTTAACTTGTAATCAGGGCTTTGCTCAAATCTTGCCATATACAAGATACACTTATAAATCGCCCTTTTTCTATCCCTAGCACTTTTTGCTTCTCTGTCATCACTCTCATCAAACATATCAATACTTCTAAAATCCTTAAAATAATCCGCTGTTTTTATTAAAGCGATTTCATCACAAAGCAAATTAAATGATTCCTCTAAAGTCTCATCTTTGTAGAAATCATATTGCACCGCCTTGACATCGCTATGTTGATGTGCTTTTTTGAGTGAGGTGCTAAAGCGCGTAACATTATTGCTAAATTTCTCATAAATTGAGCCTTTGTCCTGCTCGTTGCTAAAAGTGTATTCGCCGTTTATGTCAAAGACAATCTGCCCTATTTTTTCATCTTTATTTTTGCTTTGATTTAGCTTTTCTATCGCGGAAATAATGATTTTTATGGTGTTTGATTTCCCCATTCTTGTCATTCCAAAAAACGCACTGCGCCTTGCGATTATGTCATTTGTCCTAAGATAAACTTGTGGTGCGTATTTGCCCTCCTCATCATAAGATTTGCTTGATGAATAACGCAGTTTGCCAAACTGCTCCCTTGCTTGGTTTTCCTCCATTTCGGCATTTTCGTTGATGATGATATTAAGCTCATTTTTCTGCGGTTTATAGACTTTGTAATTATGCGCGCCGATAAAATTCTCCATATCTGTGCCAAAACAAAGATTTTTGTCTTTATCTAAGAAAAATGTCCCAAGCACTCTGCATTTAAGCCCATTCCACTGATAAAAACTCTTTGTATAATTGTCAGGGTCAAGTTCTCTCCTTGCTTCTTTTTGAGCGATATAAGAATCCGTAATACTCTCTATAATCTCTTTTTTCTGCGGAATATCAGCCACCCCTATCACTCTAAGCAAAATCCCCTCTGTCTTATTCCCTGCGATTTCATTAGTATAAATCGCCATCAAAAAGCACCCGTGCGGAACGCCTTTTACAGCATTTTTGTGATGGTCATTTACTAGCACATTTGTAGTATCATAATCCAAATCATACAAATGCCCCACAAAATTTTCATCTGTTTTTATTGCTTCAAAAAATTGCTCTTTTGTTTTGGCTGTTTCTTTTTGTTCTTCGCTAAACAAATCTGTAATTGCCATTTTCACTCCTTTTGTAACCATAAAATTCTATCGATTTTTGTAGCTCTGCCTTTCTTTTGCCCCCAAATGCGCGTAACTTTCCTTGCACCCTTGCTCTCTATATCATCATCTATGATTTGCCTTAAGCGCAGTTTGCAACCGCCATTTTGCTCTATATATTCCCAAGTATCCTTAGCCAATTCGTTATCCTCAACATCGCCGATAACCACAAAAGCACTTGATTTTGGCTTTAGGATTGTATGCCAACTATTAAAAAGATTTTGCATATATTGAGCGTATTTTTCAAATGGGAGATTGTCTTTTATGCCTTTGATTTTTTGCGTTTTTTGATAAATACTGACATTGCTATCAACTTGCTTTGTATCCTCATTAAGTAGCCAAAGGCGAATCCAATTATACTTGCCATAATGGATATTTTTCAAATATGGCGGAGAAGTGATGATAAGCTGGATACTATTTTCCCCATATTTTTTGGCAACTTTTGTGCTACTTTTAAGCGCGTCAGTTTCAAAGCAAAAGCCCTCTTTATAGTTTGACAAACTTTTAAGGGTGCTTTCTTGCATTTTTAAAATGTCGCTCATTCGTTGCTCTAAAAGCATAAAGACATTTTGCTTTGGCTTTGTGAGTTTGTGGGATTTGATAAAATTTCTCACATAGTTTGGCGACATACTAAAAGTGTTTGGCATATCAATGCTGCAATAAATAGAAGTGCCGTCTTTTCGGTGTTTGCCGTGCATAAGCCCTGTGAGAACCCCCAAAATGAAATTATCCACTTTGTGATTTTTGCTAAGATTTTGCTTTAGGAAAATAAGCTGTGGTAGTGTGGTATCCTCATCATAGAGCATTTTTATATCCTCTGAAATATTTTTAATGCTCATATTTGTATCGCTGTATTGTGCCTTAAGTTCTTTTAGTCTTTTGAAAATATTTTGTTGTTTGGGGATATTTACCTTGCTTTTGGTTAGGCATACAGCGAGTGGATTTAAGTCATTGCCAATCCCTACTCTACCCATTCTACACGCCTCAAATGCCGTAGTCCCACGCCCCGAAAATGGGTCAAACACCAAATCCCCAGCTTTTGAAAAATTATCTATGAAATAGTGAGGCAAATTGGGTGGAAACATAGCCAAATACGCAGTCATTTGGTGAATCTTGGAAAATTCTCTATATGAGTGTTGTTTATAAATGCTAGAATCTATCAAATCCGTTGCTACCACACCAAGTCCTTGTGTTAGATTATTTGGATTATATCATAAGTGTGTTTTTGGGGCTAAAAAATGAATTGTAAAAACTAAAAAATTGCGTGATTTTCTTTTGCACCTACTCATAAACGCCCAAGTGCAAATCTAACAACCCCAAATCTAAAACAACCCCCACAAGACACAAACTTTAACTAAAACAAATTTATGCTACAATACGCACAAATCTAACCAAAAGGAGTGCAAATGAGTGTGGTTTTGGACTTGCCACAGAAACTGCAAGATGCGTATAATCGCTTCGCCAAAGAGCAAGAAATTTCAAAAGAAAAACTTATGCA
This sequence comes from Helicobacter sp. MIT 01-3238, assembly GCF_003364135.1. Lineage (NCBI taxonomy): Bacteria > Pseudomonadati > Campylobacterota > Epsilonproteobacteria > Campylobacterales > Helicobacteraceae > Helicobacter > Helicobacter sp. MIT 01-3238. Next base: position 62,779 of record NZ_NXLN01000006.1, on the reverse strand, counting down.
AGAGGCTTTAGAGGCTTATTTGGAGGATTTAGAGGACTTAGCCATAGCGATAAAAGGGCGCGAGGATAGACTAAAGGGCGATAATGGCATAGAAGCTAGTGAGTTTTATAAACAGCTAGGAATCTAATGCGCTTTCTCTACTCCAAAAACGCACAAAAGCAATTCAAAAAGCTAGATAGCGCGATTCAAAAGCGTATAAAAGACTACACTCAAGAATTACAAAAGCTAGAAAATCCACGAAAAAGAGGTAAAGCACTAGCAGGGAATCTCTCTGGATTCTGGAGGTATCGCGTGGGGGATTATCGCATAATATGCGAGATAATTGATAGTGAGTTGATTATTTATGCTATCGACATAGCGCACAGAAGCAGGGCATATCAGTAGCTATTGTGATGTAATATTTTTTGATTTGTAGATTTTCTTTTAGCGTGTGGGTTCTATGGTTTTTGCAAAAACTTAAGCGCAATAGCGTGAAGTATCCAAACCGCGCAAATCTATGCTATAATGCGCGAAATTTTACTTCTAAAGGATAAGCAAATGACTATCACCATAGAAAATGCCGATAAAGACTTGGCAAAAATCATCAAAAGTATCGCCAAACTAGCCAAAGCAAAAGTGAGCGTGAGGGCGACAAAACAGGACAAAACCCCATCGTGGCTAAAAGAAGCAAAAGATATGGAGCGCAATCCTCATAAATACAAATCCTACAAAAGCGTTGATGAAATGTTTGAGGAAATTTTGAAATGAAATATCAAGTCAAATATTCCAAAGACTTCAAAAAAGGGCTAAAAAAGCTAAAAACGACACTCAAAGTGTGAAGCTAACAAAATCCATAATCACAAAACTTGCAAATGACGAACCACTAGAGCCAAAGCACAAAGACCACAAGCTAACGGGACAATACGAGGGATTTAGAGAATGCCACATAAAGCCAGATTTGCTCTTAATCTACAAAAAAGAGGAGCGCGTTTTAATCCTTACCTGCCTTGCTATCGGCTCACATAGCGAGCTATTTTAGATTCGCCTACCACTTCACAAAATCCACGCTATCTTTTATCAGGGTTATCTAATTTTTGCGTTTCTATTATGCGAATCTCATTGCCTATTTCTTTTTTATCAAACGCTTTGCCATCATTACTAAATAGCAACACTTTTTCTTTTAGCTCAACCACATTTTCTATCTCATTATATGTGCCGCCTGTGGCATTTGCGAGGTTTTTCAAAAGCCTTATATTTTCATCGGTGGATTTGCGTGAATTAAATGGCTTGATTGCAAAGATATGAATTTTTAGTAGATTATCTTTATCACTGCTTGTAAGCTGTGTTTTTAGATTCTTTGCGCTAAAAAGCACTCTTTCTAGATTCTGTGGGTCATCGGACGCACCATTTGTGATGAGAAAAACCTCCTTTTTTAGCCCATTTGCATTAGTGAAATTTCGCATTCCCATAATTAACGATAAATTTACCATATTATCCGAAGAGGCTAATCTATTTACACTTATTCCATTTACAGCGTCCGCAAAATCCTCCGCATCATAAAAAGTGCCTAAATCACTTAAACGAATGTAGGTAAAAGTAACAAGCGAAATTTTGGCAAATTGCTTTTCCCGCTCGCCCAAAATATGATTTCCCACAAATAGCGCAATGTCTTTTAGCGCGTTGATATACGCACTCATTGATTTATTTGTATTTAGCACGATTGCGACTTCTTTTGTAGGATTGTTGCTAAGATAAATGTTAAAATCGCCTTGACTAAAATGCTTGATTGTAAATTGCGTATTTCGGGCAATATCTTTGATTGTTAGCGTCTCGCCTACTAGCGTATAGCTAATCTCTCTATCGGGGCTTTTATACACGCTTTGCTTATCATCAAAAATCCCGCCCATAAGCACACTATTATCAAAGATAATGATATGATACAAGGTATTTGCATAGTTATTAGCGTCAAAAGTATCGCCATTTTTGGCAATTATTATGCTTTTTTGTATGCTTTGCAATGGACTTTGAAGTGTAGGCGGACTTTGCGGACTGTGCAAGGTAGGCGCGTTTTGTGGCGTGGGACGAGGTTTTGGGCTATGGGAAGTCGTGTTATCAATGCTTGGCGCGGTTTTTTTAGCACACCCAATGACAAATAAGCAAGCACATAATAGCAAAATGATGAGCTTAAAAACTTTCATTTTTCGCTCCTTTGATTTGTGATATTTGCAATATTTTAATTGTAGCATAGTTTTAGTTTAGCAATAAATTTTAGATTCTATGACTTTTATAATTTTTTCACAAGAATTTAGGTTTTCGTGCATCCCTATTTTAAGAAAAAGCCTTTCCCCCAAAAATCGATTTGTTCGCTTATGATTTGCAAGGGTTTTTCGCTGTTATCTACGACTTCATCTAAGCTAATGGGGCTTGAATTGAACGTGCTTTTAGATTCATCGCTTTGGGATTATTGTAAAATTGTGGCGTTTGATTGATTTAGTAAATGACTAAACTTTACGCAAAATCCCGTGCGTTTTAGCAAACTTTAAGCACAAAAAGCCTACGATTACAAGCGTTAATGTTGCATTAAGGGCTTAAGAGGCGATTTCCAAAATTTAGATTCTGCATTTTTAAGATTCTGTAATTTTGCGTTTTCACTTGGGATTTTAATGAGGCATTGGAATCTTACTTTTGGAGCATTGTGATGAAAAGCATTTATGTGGGAAATCTCCCCTATTCTACGACAAACGAAGAATTAAACGAGCTATTTTCGCAGTATGGCAAAGTCCATAGCGTGAAGCTTATAAACGATAGAGAAAGTGGCAGACCAAAGGGATTTGGGTTTGTAGAAATGGACGATGCAGAAGCGCAAGCTGCGATGAGCGCACTTGATAATACAAACTTCGGTGGCAGGACTATCCGCGTAAATGAAGCAAACGCTAGAAAGCAATAGTGCTAAGCAGTCAGCCAAATCCTAGCGCAAATCCAACGCACACAACTATGGATAATCTTGGCACAGACTAGGCACACAGCTAATAAACTAGCGCAAAGTCCAAAAAAATAGGCAAAAGTTAGGCAAGGGTTGGCGATGTCTGTGCAGGTAAAGTTGCTACATTACACACCACTTCCTATCTGCTCAAACGCTATCAGAGCGTGTTGGCAGAGCTTTGATAAAAGCGATGACGGTGGCGAAGCGGACAAATCCCTCATCTACCGCGTAGGCAATATAAATAAGCACAAATCCACCTTAGAGCATCTCTACTACAACTTCTACATAAAAGACATTTCAAGGGCGTGCTTGCAAGAGCTAGCAAGGCATCGCATCGCCTCTTATAGTGTCAAGTCTTCTCGCTACACCCTAAAAGAACTCCGCAAAGCTGATATTAGCTCACTTGAGAGCGCAAGCAGATTTATCAAACTCACAGGCAATGAGCTAGTAGACGACGCTAGCCTAAACGCGCTAAAAGCTCTCCAAAATCTACTAAACCAGCCAGATATGAAAATGGATTTTGCTAAGTTTGCTATGCCAGAATCCTACCTTACAGAGCTAGCGTGGAGTATCAATGCAAGGAGTTTGCAAAACTTCCTAGAGCTTCGTAGCTCTCACTACGCACTATGGGAAATCCAAGAGCTTGCAGAAGCGGTATTTGAGGCACTCCCCCAAGAGCATAAATATCTCTTTGTGGATTCTATGCAAAGTAAAAAACCTATGCAAGATTCTACGCAAGACAAAAAATAAAGCACAGCACAAAGCAAGCAACACAAAGCCACACACACTATCACAAAGCCAAAACACCAAATCTATGAAATCCAAAAGCGCAGCAGCAGACAAAATGGTTGTAGGATTTGTGCATCTATATGGATATGGGCTTGGCGATAATGTCATCGCAATGGAGGCAATCTACGCGCTAAAGCAAATCCACCCCAATGCCAAAGTGGTGCTTTTTGGCGTGGGTGGGGCTATGGAGCGTCTTGTAAGTCAGGTGGATTTTGTCGATGAGTATCACTCACTAGAGGGCTACCTACCAGAAGAGTCCCTCCCCAAAATCAACAAATACACTTACGACTACATAATAATTACCAAATTTTACTCGCATATCTTTCCTCTCCTACCTCGACTAAACGCTCGCAAAATCATCATCGCTTGCAAGGGAGCAAATGTGCTTTTGCCACTACTTCCTAGATATAGGCATATCCGCTTAGTGCCTATGCGAAATCTACTTTTGCAAAAAGTCGGCATAAGGGCGCATTGTCTAAAAATGGTGCGAGCTATGGATAAAAAATCCTATGATGAACGCATAAAGGATATAGATTTTGACAAAGCTAGGGTAAAAACTACGCAGGAAAACAAAGAATTTGTCGATGAGTTTTTACGCCACAGTATCAGTAGCAATATCGGCACTAGCGAAAGTCTCGCGCTGATTTTGGTAAATCCTTTTAGCATTATGTGTGGGCACACACTATCGCTAGATGGGTATTTTCGCCTTATGAGAGCTATCACTACACTAAATCCTAAATGGGGGGGGGGGCAGCTACAAAAGTCAAAAGACAAACGCACTAGAAATGACAAAATCTAGCCAAAATCACACAAATACAAACCACAAAAATACAGCCACAATAACCCCCACAAAACTACTCCCCCTTGTCATCACCTACCCCAAAGTGCACAGCGAGTTTATGGCACAGCTAGAGAAGCAAGATGATTTACATAGCTCCGTGCTTGTGTTTAAAAACAACGATGACTTGCTAAATCTAGCCGAGATGATTTGCCGATGCAGGGTGGTGATTTCGCCCTCTACGGGGATTATCCACCTAAGTAGCAATCTAGGGATAAGCACTATCGGACTATATGAGAGAAGCGAAAGCAAAAAATGGAGCACAAAGGATAATCGCTATGTATTTCTAAAATCCCCAAAATCTAGCCTAACCAAACAAGAAGAAAATCTAGCCATAGCCCAAAGCATAGATTTGCTAAAGCAGATTTTGGAATCCTAAAATCCATAGAAACATACTAGAAACATAAAAGTATAGCTACATAGTGTAAGTGCCATTAAAAATCACTTAAGCAAGTCTAGCAAAGAATCAAGCTAGATTTTGCTCCACACAAACAAAACCTAAAGACTTACTAAAGTCAATTCAAGCAAAATCCACTAAATCTATCTAAAAGAGTGCCACCTAAAACCACTTAGCGATTTTTAGGAAAACCGCGCTAGATACTGCCGTGCTAAAATACGCACCTGTGTAGCCAAATGTAATCTCTGTGTTGCTTTTTAGTGCCCAGTGCGCATTCAAATCCGCCACACCATAAATCGCAGGCAAATCAACTCCTTTGCTAGTTGGAGTTGTCGTAGAGTTAGAATCTATGTAGTAGGACACGCTAGGGGTGTTTAGTATGTTATACACACCACCAAGTGTCGCGGAGAATTTAAATGTATTTCTAAACGCCTTTTGATAGTGTATCTGCACTCTTGCTTGAGGCAAGTGAAAAGAATGCTCTTTTATAGATTCTTTATTTCCATTCACGCTCACAGAATCCCACTTCAGCGTTTGGAGCATATCATAGCTTATGCCAAATTCTGGGGAAAAATACGAGTTTCGCTTCACGGAGTAAAATTTCTTGCCCGCTCGCATATCAATGCCTACATTCCACGCTTTTATCATATCAGGTTTTGCACTGCCTAGAGTTGTGGTTGTGTTTCCATAGACATTGACATTATTGTAAGTCATAAATCTCCCTCCTCCACGCAAACTTGTTTTGAAAAACCACTCATTTGTCCCGCTCGTGGCAAATGGCTTGAAATAAGTCAAGCCACCATTTACGCCGTGATTGTGTATACTTGTATCGACATTGCTAACGCCACCCTCCACAGTGGTATTTAGGTAGCCAAACTCATAGCCCACATACCCACCGATTCTGCCTGCTAGAGGTCCTAGATTGCGCTCAATTCCTAGCAAAACTCCCCCACCTATATCATCTCCTTTTATGCTACTTTTTTCGTTTAGGTAGCTATGTAGTGCATAAGGGACTAAGAAAAAGTGCTGTTTTTTATCCCCATAATAAGGGATAAATATCCTATCAAGCGCGTCCAAAATCTGCTGATTTGTCCAATCTTGTTTGTCCAAATCCACGCCCTTTAGCCGTATTTTGTTTACCTCACTCAAATCCACCCGCACAGAGTCTAGCTCTAATTGCTTTTGTCTATCTTGCTCTAGCTTAGCTTGGGCAGTGAAGTAAGCTGCTTTTTCTTCAAGCTTTTTTTGTGCTTCGGCGATTTGATTTTTGGTTTGCGCTATCTCTGGGTTTTTGCCTTGATTTGGTTGATTATAGAGAGCTTTTATCCGTGTTTGTATAGCAGATATACTAGCTTGAGGTAGCTTTATTTCTGTATTTTGAGCTTTGGCAACCTCTATTTGCGTATGCTCTTGGCGGAGGGATTCTAGCTCGGCTTTGGTATCAAGTGGCTCTAGGTAGTATTGCTTAGCAATTTCTTTTAGCTGGGCTTGATACTCTTGTTTGTTTTGCTCTTTTATGCCTGCTATGTCGCGCTCATAGGCTGATTTTATCTCTTTTTGGGAGGCATCTACTTTTGCTAGCTCTCTTTCATTGTTGGTTATGATTATGTCTTGGGATTGGCTATCTTGCTTTGTCTTGGCACTCAAGTCTTTTAGCTTGGTGTTTAGATTTGCTATCTCTCTTTGTCGCTCTTTTTGCCTGCTCTTTTGCATAGAGGTTGGATTTTTGATTTGCGTGTCTTCTTCATACTCTTTTTGTAGCTGGCGCACTTGAGAGTCTATCCGCACTCTTTCTTGCTCTAGTGTCCTAGCAAGATTTGCTTTTGTCTGCTTGGCTTGAGCGATTTTGGCTTGGAGCTGTTTGGCTTGTGCTACTTGTTCATTTAGCTGGGTATCTCTCTGTCTATTTCTAGCAGCGATTTGCTCTCTTTCTTGAGCTTGGATTTTGGCTTGGGCTTTGCTTTTGGCTAGAGACTCTTCTCGTGCTAGTCGTGCTTTTTCGCGCTGATGAGCTTGGATTTTGACTTGGAGGGCGGATTTTGCTTTTTGCTCGGCTATTACTTTTGCTTTTTCTATGAGGATAGCTTTTTGTTTGGCTTTTTCTTCCTCTATGGCTGCTTGGGTGGCTTTTTCTTGAAGTGCGTTATGCTGCTCGGTTAGGGCTTGGACTTTTTCCTCTAGTTTGGCTATTTGGGCTTTTTCTTTGGCGACTTTGCCTGCGACATATATCTCTATGGCTTCATAGTCATAGTCTCTGTTTCTTATGGTTTCTTCTGCTTCTTTTAGCTCTCCCACAGCAGTTTTTTGCCCATAGTTGGAGTGGAAACTTTTCCTCGTCATAGAGTCCAAAATACTATCAGCTATGGCACTATTTCGCAGATGAGTAAGAGCGACATTTTGAAGCATAGCCCTTGAGAAAGTGAGGTCATCAGCTGCTTGCAAACTCTGGCTTGATAGTGCCAAAGTAGCCACCAAGCTTAGTTGCAAAAACTTCTGCTTTTGTGTTTTTTGTGTTGTTGGCATTGTGATTCTCCTAAGTTGATTCTTGGTTGATTCTGCACCGAGAACGACAGCGAACGACATTTTTGCAAAATTTATGTATGCAAATGTATTTTAAATAGAAATTAAACTATTTCTAAACTTAAAAAAACATTAAAAACATAAAATATCGCGTAAAATGCGCAACTTTAGCACACAATTTTTGCGCATTTTTGCATAAAAAGGAAGCACAAACAAATGCAAAATAAAATGACAAGCAAGATAAAAAGTTCATAACGATTTTGAAAAATTGGAAAGCGGTTTTGTTGATTTTGCAGTTTTTGAAAATGTGGATTTGAAGTAAATTAAGCTACTAGATTTTGTGTTTCTTAAGTTTTATGAGATTCAAACTTTTGTCGCTAGCGACAAAAGTTTGAAAGTGAGTGCAATCTCTAAGGAGCAAATACCCTCTTAAAGATTGCAAAAAATGCAGGCAAATTTTATAGCTTGCTAGCGTTGTTTTTTAGGTAGTCTTTTACGCCATCAGCTGTTGGTTTCATACCTGCTTGCCCTTTTTGCCAGCCTGCTGGGCACACTTCGCCGTGCTCTTGGACAAATAGTAGCGCATCAGCCATTCGTAGCATTTCGTCCATATTTCGTCCAAGTGGCAAATCATTGATAACCGCGTGGCGAATGATTTGGTCTTTGTCGATTAGGAAGCTACCGCGAAGTGCTACCGCTCCATTTACTAGGACATCATAGTCGCGAGAGATTTGCTTAGTGATGTCAGATACCATAGGGAAGCTGACATTGCCAATGCCACCTTGGTCTACGGGTGTGTTTTTCCACGCAAAATGCACGACATCAGAGTCGATAGACACTCCGATGACATTAAATCCTTTTTCGGCAAAATCTTTCGCGCGGTGGTCCATAGCCAAAATCTCACTAGGACATACAAAAGTAAAATCTTTTGGCCAAAAGAACACTACCGCGCCATTTTTGCCTAGATTTTTGCTAAGCTCAAAGCTTTCTACGATTTGATTGTTTGCTAGCACTGCTGGTGCATTGAAATCAGGTGCTTTTCTTGTAACTAACATAGTTACTCCTTTTTTAGATTAAGATTTGATAATCAATAAAAATTATCAATTAGAATTGTAGCCTATAAAAAGTTAATCAATTTTTAAAAAACACAATTTTTTTATAAATTTTCTATGATTTTTATGAAAATCAACTAGATTTTTTGAAATTTTAGGCTTTTTTGCGCAAAACCATTTAGATATTTTTTGGCTTTTTATTGTGTTGTGTTGGTTATTTTGCTTTTGCTTCACTTTTGAATTAGTAATATTTGGCGATACACTTTGCCACAAATTTTTTACACAAAATTTTGTGGGCACTTCAGTCAAAATAGCATTTTTCACTCTTTTTATTTTGCATAGATTTTGTGTGGTTTTGCACCGCAAGATTTAGGCAATTTTTGTCATTTTTTGCTACCATTATGCTTTTTGTGATGATTTTATCTATGAGTCATCGCAGACAAACAGACAAAATCCAAAACGCGCAAATCTTAAGGAGTGCAAAATGGCAAATCTTTTTATCATAGAGGTTAATTACACCGTTAGCTTAGAGGTGATAGATTCTATTCTAGCGGAGCATAGAGCATATCTAGCAAAAGGCTATGAGCAAGGATTTTTGCTCGCCTCCGGACCGCGCAATCCAAAAACAGGCGGAATCATCATCGGACGATTTCCTAGCCTAGAATCCGTGCAAAAATTTACCAAAAACGACCCATACAACCTAAAAAACGCAGCCACATACAATATCATTGAGTTTAGCCCCGTGCTACACAATGAAGCAATAAATGGATTTTGTGGCAAATAGGCACGCCAAAATCAACCTCAAAACACAACAAAATAAAGGCACAAAATGAATCACATTATCCACACTATTGTCGATGCGGTAGGCTCTTTTGGCTACGCAGGGATTTTTATTATGATGTTTTTAGAATCTAGCTTTTTTCCTTTTCCCTCTGAAGTAGCGATGATTCCTGCAGGCTACCTTGTCTATCGCGGAGAGATGAATATGTATCTAGCACTTCTAGCGGGAGCTGGCGGGAGCTTAGCAGGTGCGCTTTTTAACTACTACTTGGCACTTTATTTTGGTAGAGGATTTTTACTAAAGTATGGCAAATATTTCTTTTTCACTCAAAAAACGATGGACAAAATGGATAGCTTTTTTCAAAAGCACGGCGAGATTAGCACATTTTTGGGTAGGCTCATTATGGGAGTTAGACAATACATTTCCCTACCTGCTGGGCTTGCGCGAATGAATATCATCAAATTTAGCTTTTATACAACTTTGGGTGCGACTATTTGGATAAGCATTTTGGCGGTGTTTGGATATTATGTGGGCGTGTGGTTTGGAGATGATTTAAGCATCAGCAACATTGTAGATATTTTTGCCTCAAAAGCCTCTCTTGGTGAGTTTGCAAGCATAAAGCAAAACTTGCGCTATATCGCATTTGGCACGCTAGGATTTGTCATCGTTGTCGCGCTCATCTACGCGCTTATATACACTCGCAAAAAGAGTTAAGATGAATCTTGTAATCGCACTAGATTTAGAAACTTTAGAGCAAAATCTATCGCTTATAAAATCGCTAGATTGCATAAGCGACTTAAAGGGCGATTTTGGGCTTGATTTTGCAGTGCCAAAAACACCAAAAAAAAGCAAAATCTGGCTAAAAGTCGGGCTTAGGGCGTTTGTGCGTGATGGCATAGGTGGCATAGAAGCGATAAAAAAAGTATGTGATTTGCCTATATTTTTGGATTTAAAAATTTATGACATTCCAAACACAATGGCAGATGCTATCAATGAGTGCGCAAAAATCGGCATAGATATGCTGACAATCCACGCAAGTGCTGGCAAAAGAGCTATGCAAGAAATAATGACAAGGCTAGATAAACTAGATTCTGCAAAACCTCTCATAATGGCAGTTAGCGCACTTACTAGCTTTAGTGAAGTAGAATTTGGCGAAGTGTATCACACTAGCATAGCACAAGCTGTGAGGGAGTTTGGCGATTCTTGTGCAAAATCTCGCATAGACGGTATGGTTTGCTCTGTGCAAGAGTGCGCACTTATCAAGCAATCCCACCCACAACTACTTACCCTAACTCCTGCCATACGCCCACAAATAAGCCAAAATGAGCCAAACAAAAATAACCCAAATAAAAAAGATGACCAAAGACGAGTAGCTAGCTTACAAGAAGCACATAGCGCAGGAGCGGATTTCATAGTCATAGGTCGTCCTATCTATCAGTCCCATTCACCACAAAAAGCCCTGCAAGACATACTTTTGCAAATGCAAAATCTCTAAGCCAAAATCTAAAATCCCATAAACTAAGGCAAAGATAAATGAGCAAAATCACACTTCTAAAAACCCCAAAAGAACTCCAAGCATACTGCATAAAAGCTAGGGAAAATGCCAATGCAAAATCCAAAAAAAGCACCGATAAAAAAGGCGATAAAAAATCCACTCTAGGCTTAGTCCCAACTATGGGTGCACTCCACGCAGGACACTCCTCACTCATAGCCACAAGTATCAAGCAAAACTCCCACACAATCGTATCAATATTTGTAAACCCAGCACAATTCGCACCAAGCGAGGATTTAGCCACCTACCCACGCACGATTGAAGCAGACATAGCGCGGTGTGAGGAGCTAGGAGCAAGTGCGGTGTTTCTCCCGCAAGCTAGCGATATGTATCAAAGCGATGATGAAGCAAGCATAAACCCACCAAAATCTCTTGCTTGCGTGCTTGAGGGATTTGCCCGCCCTAGCCATTTTGGTGGCGTGCTACAAGTGATTATGAAACTTTTTTGGCTATCTTGCGCTGATAATGCGTATTTCGGGCGCAAAGATGCCCAACAGCTTTTAGTCATACAAAAAATGGTAAAAGATTTTTTTATCCCCATTTCTATCGTGCCTTGTCCTATCGTGCGGGATAAAGACGGACTAGCTCTAAGCTCACGCAATGCCTATCTATCCAAAGATGAGCGCGAAATCGCGCGTGCAATCCCAAAAGCGATAGAATCTATGAAAAAACACTATGATGAAATTTCTGCAAAATCAACAAAATCAAAAAACCACAAAATAGATTCCAAAGAAGCGATTAGCGCAAAAGAAGTGCTTAGTGTGGGGCAAAAAGTGCTACAAAATAGTGGCGTGAAGCTAGACTATCTAGAAGCGTGTGATTATGAACTAAAAAGGACTGACACGCTTACGCCAGATAAAAGCATAATCTTGCTTGCGGGATTTGTAGGCAAAACTAGACTACTTGATAATCTATGGCTATAACTCCAAAAACACCACTACAATAAATACCCAAAATGCGCAAAAAAGCACCCAAATAAGATACAATCACAAAAATATCTTAATCCCCCCACTTTAAGGAATGCCAAATGATAAAAAACTTGCGCTTAGCTCTAGCCTTTGTTTCTTCACTTTTAATTGCACCAAGTGTGGCGTTTGAAAGCATAGATGACGCGCTAAAAAACGGCGTAAGCAAGGGGGATTTAATCTTTTATGGAAATTTCATAGGTGGCATAAAAGGCACTCCCACAATAGTAGGCAACAAAAACGCAGGACTTGCAAGCTACGGATATATGGGCAATATGGGATATTTTCTAGGGAATGTTGGGCTAGGATATACTTCAGGTTTTTACAAAAACTTCCGCGCAAGTATTAGCTTCCGCGCAATGGCTAGCTTTTATGATTCCAAAAAAGGTGGCGGAAGCGTGAGGGAGGATTTTTTTAACTCCAATCAAGCCGCTTTAGCAGAATCCTTTTTTGAATATTTCGATGGCGATACCAATGTCAAACTAGGCAGAATCGACATAAAAAATGAGTGGATAAACACACTTAGCGATGCGATTTGGGTGCGCAATCGCTCGCTAGAAAATCTACTCATAGAAGCGTTTTGGGTGTATGATTTTGGGCGGATTGATTATTATGCGATGACAAACTTTGTCCGTCCTAGTGAAGCAGGCGTGTATTATGCGGGAGCAAAGTATTATTTTTTAGATGACAAACTCACTCTAAAGGCTTATACTTACTTTTCCCCACCGATTTTTACCGCTGTGGGTGGGAATCTACAAGCAGATTTTGATATAGGCGAGAAGTTTGCACTTCAAGCTAGAAGTGGTGGGGCATATAGCTTTGAGCACAAAAACGCCCTGCAAGTGGTGCAATCTAGCGGGAAAAATGACGGCGGAGTGTTTTATCTGCAAGGGAATTTTTCGATGAAAAATACCTTTGAGATTGCAGCTGGATATGTGCTGACAGGATATAAAGCTGGGTGGGGTAGTCTAGGGATTTTGGGCGATGATATTAGCCCGTTTTTTGTGTGGGGAGGTCGCGCACTAAAAACACAGCCAAACGCTAATCTCATATATGGCAAAATCTCTGCAAAGCTAAAGAGATTTAACTTTTTTGTAGCTTATGGAGCGACTTTTTATGATGCGATAGAATCTGTCGCAAATAGTGCAAATGCTCCTGCCACGCAGATAAGGCGTGTGAAATCTACTCAAAACGAAGTAAATGCGGGCTTTGAGATTTGGTTTAGCGATAATGTCATAGGTGTGGTAAATGTCGCAAATACACATTTGGACTCTTATGGAGTGCCTACACTTACGCAAGTAAATGGTGGCTTGCGCTTAGCGTTTTAGCTAGTTTGTGGGATTGTGGGGGGTTATAGAATCTGTGGGGTTTATCTAGCTTGCCTACTTGCGAGAGAGTTCGTAGCTAGAGGAGGCGTGAGGCAAATAGTGGTTAGAAGAAGTGCTAAAGTGTTTGTTTGCCTATCATTTGCCTAGTGTTTTTCATTCATTAGCTAATTGTTTGTGATACATTTACTTTGGAATATATTTTGCTAGTAGGCAAACCAATAGTAAATGAATACTTGCAAGGAGTATATCACAAATGCAAGCACAAGAGCTAAAAAAGCTAACCCAAAATCACTATCCAAATATCCACTCAAATAACTATCACAAAAAGCAGGAAATCCAAGAAATCCATAAAATTCCTATGGTAGCTCATATAGTTGCTTTTTGCGCGATTTTTGCTAGGATTTTTCACTTTTTTGTGAGATTTTGCGCTCATATCCGCGCTTTTTTAGTGCGATTTGAGCTAGGACTTTATCGCTGTTGTTTTATGTCTTATATGGCTTACACTAGGATTTTTTTTTACAGCACTTTTTTTTACGCAACTTATTGCGCGACTTACCTAGCAAAATCTTGGATAAATTCCAAAGCAAAATCTTGCGTGAAAGTCTTACTAGCACCTTTTGCACTCTGCCTTGTATGCGCTTCTAGCCCACTATCTGCCAACACACTAGAATGGGAAGATTTAGAGGACACACAAAAAGCCTTGCTAAAAAAGCTCTGGGCAGTAGGCAAGCCATTTGATTTCCACTACGCACTTATCGCTATTTCTTATACAGAATCTAGGCTAGGACTATACCCGCTAAACCTGCAAACTTATGACTGCGGAGTGCTACATATCAATATCAAAAGCTATCTTAGGTTTAACAAAATCAAAGACTCCCCGCTAAATCGCAATATCTATTGTGGCAATCTAATAATCAATGAGGATTTATCCATAAACGCCGCGCTAGACACACTGCAATACTTTTATAACTATTGGTCTAAGCGCAAAAAAAATCCCCTAGAATACGCCATAAAAAGCTACAACGCGGGATTTAAGGTAAACTCAAGGTCGGCACAAAAATACTACAACAAAATATACAAAAACATAAAAGCCGTGCAAAAACTAGAAAAACAAGGCTTGCTACGACAGCAAAGAGCAAATAAGGTGCAATAAACCCGCTTTTGCACACTTTTGCAAAAACCTAACTCAAACCATTTGCAAGACTCTTTGTTCTAGTTTCCCAAGCCTCCACAAATACCTATCAATATCCCTAAAGCTACATTCTTTAAGTCCAAAAAATTCTCTAAACTTCTCTAAAATTTCTTTGTATTTTTTATAGTCTTTCAAATCTTTTTTGCTAAATTTTGGAGCAAAATTATACTCTTCATTAAATTCTTTTAGCTTTGTTTTTACGATACTATCTATGATGACAAAATCATCTTTTCCATACACCACACTACTATGCCACACACAATACTTACTAGCAAATGATAGGATTTGCTTCCCTCCTTGCTCCTCTATTTGTGTCTTGCCAAGACTTGCTATATCATCTACGAGGGTTATATCGCCTTTTCGCACCCTATCATCAAAGCCTGATTGTAATATTTTCTGCGCTACTTGGGGGATTTTGTAGCTTTTGGTTATGTTTGTGCTATAAAGCCTATCAAGACAAGCCACTTTTATGATGATTTCATTTAGATTTAGATTTGTATTGGTAGGATATGACTTAAAAAGCCACTCCAAAGCACTAGCTTCATATTTGTAGTGCATAAAGCTAGGTTCTTGCTCCCACAAGGCAGAGATTCTATCCATTTCATTTTTACTTGGTTTGCTTAGGTTCATTTGTGTCTCCTTTACCATTCTTTGAATGTTTTTACATCGCCTAGTTTTAGCCTAAAAGATTCAATCTTATTTTTCTCCTCTATTTCTTGAAAGTAGTCATTTCCAATGACTTTTTGTGCTTTCATTTTCATTTGCATTTGAAAGTGGCTATCTGCTAGGTAGTATGCACCACTACCATTCTCATAATAATAAAGTTGCCATTGAACGATACCATTGCCAATCTCACTAACTCGAACCATAAGCGTCATTCCATCTATGCGCACCAAATCACCATCACAATACTTTGCGCCAGCCACCTTAAAGCAAGCGAGTTGAAGCTTATTTTTTTTCTTTTTCATACTCATTCTTTAATCTTTGTTTTTCATTCCTAATAAAATTAGAATTTGCTGGATATAACTTACCTTTATAACTAGCAACCATTATATTGTCAGGTTCATAATAAGTTATTTTAATGTTATCTTCAATTATCTTGTCTTTTTGTAATTTTTGTGCGTTCCAATATTTTTTTGTGATTTTGACTTTAAAATCATCGCTGCCATTACCATTTACGGCAAAGGACTTAGATTCTAATGTGTTTGTATCTATGGGTTTAAAAATAGGACAATGAAGTTTACTAAAAAGCATATTAGTGTATGTTATATTTCCAAAATCAACTTCTCCTGTGTCATAGTTCACATTACCACGATTTATACCAAATTATAGTCTGAATTGTGTTTACTGCTTCTCTTATGGTTACTTTCCGTCCGCTCGGTGTCATATAATAGTCTTTACCTTGCAATCTTGCCATACTAATTTTCTCAATAGCGAAACATATCTTTGTTTTATCTTTCTTTGTCTGACCAAAAGCCTCACTTGCTCCAGCCACAATCCAGCTACAACCAGAAAATAAATATAGCGACAACCAACTAAATAAGCACAAGGAGAGTATTTTTACCATTTTTGTATCCTAGTAGTAAACTTGATAGCTTGCATTCTACCCCCCCCCCTACTTAAGATTTCCTTAAATGATAAGGTTTCTTGGAAAAATTGCACCGAAATTTTAAAAATCGTTTAAATATTTTTCAAATCCAAAAAGCATTGATTTATAACTGATTTTATAGATAGCAAACCTGCTTTATCAAGCAAACCCTTTGGGATTTATCTTTTGCCGATATAATGCCGAGTTTTTAAGCATCTGCACTTTGATTTTCAAAAACTTTAATGCGAAATCTAAACATAAGGAAATAAATGGCTTTTAGCACTTCAAGTGCGTTTTTGGGTGCGTATGTGGGGGCTTTTTGTAGTGTGGGCGATTGTCCTAGAGAATACACGCGCGTAGGCATAGGCGCGCAATACACCCATTTGCAAGATTCTTTATATCCTAGCATCTATCTTTCCTAACGCTTTTTCCACAAACCGTTTTAGATTTTGTGCGCTAAATCTCGCTTAGAAATTTTGCAAAAGCATTATGCCTTTGGATTGTGCCACTAGGTTAAAGTGTGGGGCAAGGCGAGCAAAAACCTCGCTATATGTGGCAAAATCACTTGATTTTATAGCGATACTTACGCGCTTTTTTGCGCTAAGCAGGGCTGCAAGCTCACAGCTAACCCCCAAATCCTCGCACTCTTTTAAGTCCTTTAGCGCGTAGATTTTCTCCCTAAAAGGCTCTAGCGCAGGGCTTTGCGCGTGCAGTGTGTCAAATTTGGCGTGGGTATAAAACTGCGCACTATATGAGGGACTAAGCCCGATATATAAGAGCTCACTATCCCCGCTAAAGTGCGCAAAAATATCCTTGTGATGATAGGGCGCAAGTGCCTTATCCGCGCTAGGTGTGGCAATAAACGCACCAAATCCCGCGACAATTACAAAAGGCGCAATCCAAATGTATTTTTTAAGCCCACTTTGGAAAATCCACTGCGCAAGCAATATGCTAAATGGAAGTGCGCAAGGCAGCACATAAGTCCAAAGCACATTGCGCGAGAGCGTGAAAAAGGCAAGCGGAGTAAGAAGCCAAAGCGTGAGATAAAGCGTTTTGGCGTTGTTTGCTAGCAGGGGAGTAAAGATAGCATTACAAACGCGCTTGCTAGCTCCGCTTAAATGTTTAAATTCTGAACTTTTTTGTGCGTTTGGCACAGAGCTATCTCGCCCAAAGATTTTGGCGACAAAAGCGCACAAAAACCCAACAAAAGCCACACTCCAAGGCAAAAACGCCACAAGGAAAAACAGCCATATACTCCCAAGCCTACGAGAGTGCGCACTGCCGTATAAATCCCCCTCCCAGCCACTTACCAAAAACCGCTTGAAATGCTCTCCCACGATAAAATACTCCAAAAACCCCTCACTTCGCGCTTCACACGCCACATACCACGGAAGCGCGATAAGCAGGGCTAGCACACTTCCACTAAAAAGCGGAAAATGCCTAAAGTCAAGTCGCAAACTCGCGCAATCACAAAATCGCCTAGCCAAAAAGACAAGCAGCACAAAGCCCACAAGTGGCACGCCAGCTAGCACAAGGATAAGCGGTCCTTTTGCCAGCAAGCCTAAGCCAATCCCTACAAAAAAGGCATAGCCCCAAAGGCGTTTGGTTTTGGAGGTTTTGCAAGTTGTGGTGTCTTTGGAGATTGTAGCTTTCTCACTACTACATTCTTGCGAGCTCACCACATTTGCTACGCTACATTCCCCCACACATCGCCAAAATCCCACCATACACAGCCCCACGCAAAGGAGCAAAAACTCATCAGTCATCACCGCCCCCGCACTCACAAGCCCAATCGCACTGCTTGATAAAATAATCGCGCTTGCAAGGGCTAGCAAGATATGACGCCTTTTGGCAAAATTGGCAAAATCACTTGCGCCATTTGCACCGACATTTGCGCCACTGCTTGCACTGCTATTTAGATTTCCGCCTGCGTTGGCATTTGCACTACTTGCTTTGTTTGTGCCATTTGAGGACTTGCTTTCAAAGTCCCACGCAAAAAAAAGCGCACACACAAGCACACCAACGACAAAGGGGGCGATTCGCGCACCAAATTCATTTATCCCAAAAATCCACATTCCAACCGCGCTCCCCCAAAAGCTAAGCGGAGGCTTCCCCCAAAAGGGCTGCTCATAGGTGTAATGCAGCACCACCCAATCATTTAGCTCTAAAATCTTTCGCGCCATTTCGGCATATCGCGCCTCTGTGGGGTCCATAAGCGGGTAGAGTGCGAGGCTAACCAAACGCACGATGAGGATAAAGCCAAGTAGCGCGATAAGCGCGTAAAGCAGGGCGTTTGTGGGGTTTGTAGAGTTGGTAGAGTTTATGGGGGGAGTTTTGGGGTGAGAGTGTGGCGTGCGTGGCATTTATCTTATCCTTTGGTTTTTAGATTTTATAACGCTCTAGAATGTGCAATTTGGGATTTATCAAAATCTTTGCGCTTCTCATCTGTCGTGTCTTTAAAATCTAGAAGCGTGAGCTCCTTTTGCACTAAATTTGGGCTCGTGAAATTTTGGCACGCGAAATCTTTGCGCGTGAAATTTGGCAAGCGAAACTCATTTTTTATCGCTCCATTAGATTGCAATCTATCAGCAATCATATCAAAATAAGGCTTATGCAGCTCGCAGCTTAGCCATTTGCGCTTGAGCTTTTCACATAGCATTATCTCGCCACCACTTCCACCAAATAGCACAAACACGCTATCCCCCTCATTTGTGCAAGATTTGATAAACATTTCTACAAGTGCGGCGGGAATCTGACAAGAATGGAAAGTCTTATCCTTGCTTACATTTTTGACTAAATCAAAATAAAACCACGAGTAGGGCATTCGCCCTTTTTCGCCACGCGCTATTCTTTCTTTTATCCGCTTATCAGTTGGATTTTGATAAGGTAGGGCGATATTGTCTTTGTAGAAATGATTGTCTTTGGATTTTGTCGCGTGCAAGATAGAGCGGTGCGCGGTGGTAAGCCGTCTTTTGCTATGTCCTACATTGGTATTATACACCCACACATATTCGCATACATCATAAGCAAGGTTATCAAGGCATTTCACGCGCAAATAGGCATTTTGCTTGGGATAATTCATAAAAAACGCATTGCCACTAGGTTTTAGCACGCGCAGGGATTCTTGCGCCACCTTTGCATACCAATCTATATAATCCTCCCATTTTTGCGTGTATTTGCTCCCATTATAATCAATTCCCACATTATAATCAGGGTCTCCCCAAACCATATCCAAGCATTCATCTGGCAAGGATTGCAAAATCTTTAGCGTATCATCGTTATGGATTGTATTCCACTGCATTTTAGCTCCTTACCAAAACATATTCTCTAGATTTTAAAAACACGATAGAATCCAAACACAAAGGCTCGCTAAAAGTATAAGCCCAAAGTTTTAATCTCTCTGCTTTACGCACCAAATAACAACAAATAATTTTATTTATCGGTAGTTTTGAGCTATGATAATACAAAAATGGGTGATAGATTTGATAGATATTAAAATCTTTTGGCTCGCCATTTTTTGCTTCAAAAATGCTGATAGTGCCGTTAAACTCGAGTGTCAAGTCGATTTTTATTTGCTGATTTTGGGCGATGATTTCTTGGGATTCAAAAAAGTATTGAAGTGTGGATTTTGTGCGGTGTGGGAAGTAGGTTTTGGGGCGTTTATCGATACTAAGAGTGCTAAAGTCCAAATCCTCCCCAAATACAAAATCGTGCAAAATGCGCTGATTGTTCGCTACGCTTAAAATATTGCTTTCGCTATCGTTGTATTCATTTAGCAGGCTTTGTTTGTAGCTCCATTTGAGAGATTCTTGTATCGGCTCAAATGCGTGATAGAGCTTATCTATACCTTTGATAAATTTATGATTGCCACCGCCTAAATGCAAGAGGGCAATATCATTGTCTTTGAAATATCGTGGCAATTTATCGCTACAATCAAGTTTTGTCGCATCAAACGGATTGCCAAACTTATGCTTTTTTGAAATCTCTTTAACTAAGTCGTTGTGAAAGACAAAATCATTTCGCGCCTCACAATGTCGATACAAATCAAGCAAGACAAGATGCTTTTTGTTTGTTTTTACACGCATATCCTGCCTTAGCATTTTTTATCTTTTTTCATTGTATTTGCCATTATAAATACTTGTTAGAAAATCTTTTGTCATATCATAAGAGATTTCACTATCTTTTAATCTATGATTTATTAGCCACTTATTAGGTATTTGAAGTCTGCCACTATTTTCATTAAATGTCTTACTCCAATTTCTATGGTCTTTTAGAACCCCTTTGCTAAAATCAATCTCTTCTAAAGCATAGCATTGTGTCCCTTTGATGCTGATTTTTCGCTCCCCATCATTTTTTGATTTGGCAAAACCATAGTGAGTTTTTAGGATTAGATAGGATTTTTCTGCGTTGATATTATCTATGCTTTCTTCCACATAATCCTTATATATACGATTTATCGCCGCTATTGCATTGTTTGTAGAGCCCTCTTTTTGCACCTTGATATTTATCAAAAACAAAATATTTTTATACAAACCATAGCAATCAAAGCTATACTTTGTCGCCGAGCTAGTAGATATTTTTTTGATTAGGATTTCATCACTATTGCTATGAAATTTTTTTGTATAAATTTCTAGTTTTGAAGTGATAAATTCCTCCAAAATAAAGCCGATTGCCGTAGAAGTCTCAATGCAATTATTTGGATTTTCAAGTAAATTATAATGCTCTAGTTCAAGCAATAATTCATCGCCTGATACTTGATATATCGTGTCTAAATACGCTTTTATTTTATCTTTTGCTTCGCAAATATTTTTAAAATAAGCATTCATTCACGCATTCTTTTTTATTTATAGATTCTATGATAGCAAGCCCTATCGCCTTTGCAAGTAGTGGCGGGACTGCATTGCCTATTTGGACTAATTGCCATTTTTTGCTCCCTTTAAATATAAAATCATCAGGGAAACTCTGCAATGCAGCCAATTCTCTTGGTGTCATAACTCTTGGAAGCAATGGATGGACATTCACACCTCCGTGATTTTCTTTCACAGTGCTTGAGGGTTTATCCCAATACACTCTTTTCCACGCATCAGAGTAATTTTCATAAAGCGATTGCCCTTCTTTGAGATTTTTTAGCCTCTCTATGATGTCTTTTGAATGTTTGGTAAATTCGTGATTGATAGCTTTGTTTTCATCTAAGTGCAAAAACCGCTCTATGGCATTTTTTACGGTTTTGTAGTTGTGTTTATTAAAAATAGGCTTAGGATGGTAGTTCCTTTTATGCGCTCGATTGCCGATAAATATCACTCTTTTGCGAAGCTGTGGCACGCCATAATCCGCTGCACAAAGCGTGGTTACATTGATTTCATAGCCGATATTTGCATAATCTTTGATGATTTTGCGCTCCACTTCGCCATTTAGCATTGAGCGGATTCCCTCTACATTTTCCATTAGAATAAAATCTGGTTGCAATCGCCCTACAATATCTAGCATTTCCACATATAGCGTATTTCGTTTGTCATCTACTATGCGATTTCCAGCCATACTAAACCCTTGACAAGGAAATCCCCCAGCAATCAAATGTATATGCGTATTTTTTGCATAATTGATTAAATCGTTTTTTGCGCCCAAATCACTAATATCACGCGCTATAAAATGTGGCTTTGTGCCTAGTTTAGAGCAAATATTGTGTTTATATGTGCTTATAGCAGAATCCAAAATCTCCGCACAAGCTATGGGGGTAAACCCTGCCATCATAAGCCCACAAGACAATCCACCAGCACCAGAAAATAAATCTATCATATTATAAGAGTTATCGCATTGATTTACCCAACCATTGATATTTTGCATTTGCTTAGCAATATCAATCCAATGCACAATGTCTTTTGTCTGTCTCGCTTTAGCTTTGGTGTTTTTAGCAACTTGTGGTGTGCCCCTCCAGCTTTCAAAATCTAGCCTTGAAATATGATATTTGGAGTGCTTTTTGGTAGATTGCAGATTTCCATTCGCCACTTCTCTGCGAACAAATTTTACCGACATATTTGTCTCTCTTGCAACCTCATCAATGCTAAGCATACTCACTCCAAAATAGGGCTAAAATCTACTTGACTTACCACACTTACTATACCCATATTTTGCGTCTATATCGGCATTACGCGAATGCTAGAATCTAGATTTTCTTGCAGGACGGATTCTATGGCATAGAGCGTGCCTGTGGCAGCACTCGCACACCCATCGCACGCCCCCATATATCGTATGTAGATGTCGATATGCCCATCGCTTGTGTCCTTTATATCAAGGATTTCCATATTTCCGCCGTCCATCATTAGCATTGGGCGGATATTTTCATCGATGACTTTATCCACCATTTTTACCTTTTGCACCATTGTCATATCTGCGAATTTCGCGCCATCACTTTGGCTTTTTTCGTATTGGGTTTTTAGCTTCTCGCTCTCCATTTCCGTGCGCACAGCGTTTAAAATATCTACTAGATAGTATTCGCGCTTCTCGTGCCCGCCCGGCTTCACACAAGACTTGCAAAACGCACCCGCTTTGGTGTATTGGGTAATTTCCTCTACGGTTTTTAAGTCATTTAGTCGTATGACTTCTTTTATCGTGGATAGGCTTACGCGCGCGCACTCACACACGATGATTTCATCTTCAAAGTCTTCGGCATTTTTGCCTAGATAGAGCCCTGCTGCTTTTTTGATGACATCATAAGCCATTACCGAGCAGTGCATCTTTTGCCCTGGGACAGCGGGTGTATCTGGGTCATCACGCAGTGCCTTTTCTACATCGATATTAGTGATTTTTACCGCTTCTTGCACGGTTTTGTTTAGGCACAGCTCCACCATCATATCGCTACTTGCGATAGCCGTCCCACAGCCAAAGCTCTTAAACTTCGCATCAATGATTCTGTCATCTTTATCCACGAGCCAATACAGCCGCACCGCATCGCCACACGACTCCGCGCCATAGTCCGCTATGATGAGCTTCGCGCCTTTGGCGTCTGCTTGCTCTTGGGTGATGACACCTAGATGAGTTGGATTGTCCATTCGCTGTGCTACTTTTTTGCTATATGCGTCCCATAACGCACCGCCGATTAAGTCATTTTTTGCCATTTGTTATCCTTTGTTGTTTTGATTATTGCCTAGAGTTTTTTTTTCAATCGATTCTACAAAGTGCTTTTGGTCTATTTTTGGGATTATGTGGCAAAGATAAATCTGCCTTAAATCAAACGCGTAAATAATCCACAAAAAAAGCCAAGCACAGCCTACACCAAATATGAGCTAGAAATATTGCGCAGTCTTTCTACTGCCCTCCTAAACACTTCTAGCGTATAAACTACCTCCTCTTCGGTATTAAACCTACTAAGTGAGATTCTAATAGCCGTGTGCGCTAGCTCTTTATCCGCTCCTACGGCTACCATTATAGGGTTTGCCTCCAAGTCCTCACTAGCGCACGCACTCCCCGTGCTACACGCGATTCCAGCCTTGTTCAAATCCCACAGCATTGCCTCCCCCTCTATGCCTTTGACACTTACCAAAATCGTATTTGGCACACGATGAGTAATGTCGCCTATGACTTGCACATCGGGGATTTCTAGCAAGCCAGATTCTAGCTTATCACGCAAAGACTTCACATAAGTCCCCTCAAATCCCAAGTAATCATTTGCAAGCTGCATAGCCTCGCCCATACCCACGATATAAGCGACATTTAGCGTGCCACTTCTCCTCCCGCGCATTTGCTCACCTCCGTGAAGTAGCGGAGTTAGGCTTACACCTTTGCGAATATAGAGCGCACCTATGCCCTTTGGTCCGTGAAATTTATGCGCTGATAGGCTTAGAAAATCCACATTTGCTTTTTGGACATCCACAGGGATTTTGCCGATAGCCTGCACCGCATCGGTGTGAAAAAGCACGCCTTTTTGCTTACAAATCGCCCCTATTTCTTCTATGGGAAATACCGCTCCTGTTTCGTTGTTTGCCCACATTACGCTTACTAGCGCGGTTTTAGGTGTGATTGCTTCTGCGACTTGGTGGGCAAAAATCGCTCCGTGCTTATTCACAGGCAATCGCGTGATATTTACACCCAAAGATTCCAAAAAATCGCAAGTAGCACCGATAGCTGGGTGCTCCACTTCGGTAGTGATGATATGGTTTTTTTCGCTATTTGCGATATTTCCACCATTATGAATCAAGTCAAAATACACTCCCTTTAGCACCCAATTATTTGATTCTGTCGCGCAAGAAGTGATGATTATGTCATCTTCATCATTCGCATTAAGTCCTGCATACATTTTCTCGATAGCATCGGCTATGGCTGGGTGCGTTTCTGTGCCAAATTTGTGCAAGCTATTTGGATTGCCAAACTGCTCGCCAAAAAACGGCTCCATAGCTTCTTTGACTTTGGGGTCAATCATCGTTGTAGCGTTGTTGTCTAGGTAGATTCTCTTTGTCATTTTTTTCCTTTTTGTGTTGCTTGTTTGTGTCGCCTTGCAAATGCGGATTTGTGTTTGGGATTTGCGCTGTGGATTTTGCACAAAAATCACTTTGGTTAATTGACTAAACCGCGCTTTGACTTAAATCAACCTTGCAAAACAGATTTTTAGATTTAAGGCAAATAAAGGCATAAAAGGCAGGTTTTGCAAAAATCTAGTAATATTGATAATCCACTTGATAATAAATATATGATTGTGGCTTGAGCTTTGGGGGCAAAAATGCCTAGCAAAGCGATAAAACTTAAAAATTTAAGAAAACTTTAATATTTGGTTGATTTTGCGCGGATTGTAGCACATATTTTGTAATGTGTAGTCAAAATTTCATATCCCAAAATAAGATTCTCTACCAAAAATAAGACAATTATAAGAATCCAAAAAATCAGCCAAAAACACAAAATTAGGGAAAAATACGCAAAAATTTGCCCAACAAATTGATTTTATAGCCAAAATTGGATAGAATCCTTGAATTTAAAATTTATAGAGCAACTCTTACAAATAGCTCTCAAATAGCTCTCAGTTGCTAGGATAAACCAAATACGACAAAGGTGCAGTATGGATTTCGATATAAAATCTCCTATTTTGGGCTTTGAAGATGTCAGCAAAATGACATTAGAAAAAATTGATGATATTTTTATGAGACTTAGCAACACCGATGGCACAGCCCCTGTATTTGTGCTGATAAATCCATTTGCCCTGCGTCAATATGACTTTGAAGTCCCTGTGGCTATGGAGCTTCTGCTTGATTTAAAAAATTCCAAAAATATCCTTATCGCAAACATTATGGTAATGCAAACACCTATCCAAAACTCCACGATAAATTTCCTAGCCCCACTTGTGTTTAATTTTGACAACAAAACAATGGCTCAAATCGTGCTAGATAGCTTCAAATACCCATCTTATGGCATAGCAGAGCCCATCTCTAAATGGTATAAAGAGGGCGATGAAAACCCACAAAGCCCAACAAAAGAAGCCGATTCCAAGAAAAGCTCAAAAAAAGACGATTCTGCAAAATCTAAAAAGAAATAAAATTAGCCTCTAAAAGTTTGAAGTCTATATGGAGCTTTTTTGCAAAAGCAATATCTTGCGCCACTATTTTTTAAGCGCGACTTATCAAGGTTGCACTTTTAAGGTTGCTCGGCATTCTCTTTTAGCTTAAGTTTGAATAGCTTTTTGTCAAAGATTACGATATAAAACAACCCATCAAAAATCTTTATATCAAGCACATACCCCTCTACTTTGACTTCACATTTGCGCATATCCCCCACAAGTGTTTTGGCTTTGAATTCCACCTTTTGGTTTGTCTCCACAGGAGCGAGAAACTTCACATCAGAGCCTATGATTATGGAGTTTTTCTTATTTATCGCACATAGTGCGGCAAACCCCGCTGCACTATGGACAAACCCCGTATGCGTTATGCCTTTATCCACCTCCATATCCTCGCGTGTGGTTAGAGTGATAGTGGCTTTGTCTTTGCCGATTTCCTCCATTTCGCCACAAAAATGCGGATTGATAGCATTGCCCACCACGCGCTCATCAGGGAATAATCTATCTACTTTTTCCTCTTCCTCAATCTCTTCTGCCATTTATTTTCTCCTTAGCTTAAAATACGCCCGTTTTGGCGCGGGATAGCCCTCACTTGTGCGCGTAGAGTCGTTTTCGTCAAGGAAAGATTCTAGGCTTAGGGAGGTTATCCACTTTGTTTGTCTTTGCTCATCTGTGGTGGTTGGCACTATGGCAAGTAGCTCCACCTCTCCAAATCCACAGCGATATGCCCACCCCTCAAAAGCCCTCACACTTGGGATAAAAAACACATTGCGCATTTTAGCATAACTTTTTTTAGGGCTTAGCACAAATTCCATTTTTGTAAATCTCTCAAGTTTTTCGCTCAAAGCCAGCCTTGCCTCTTGTGGCAGGCTTGCCAAAATCTCCTCACCTAAGTCAATCTCATCTATCACAAGCGTATCTACAAACGCCACCCCACCAGAATCTAGTGCGTTTGCAAGGGATTTTAGCGTGGCAAACACATCGCTTCTATGATACAGCACGCCTAGACAAAAAAGCACATCAAATTTTTCGCACTTTGTAGCACCGCTTCGGCTAGATAGTGCATTTGTCTTGTGAGATTTTAGCGTGTTTTGGGATTTTAGGTATTCGTCTAAATCTTGCACACCCAAAAGCTCATACTCAATAGGCAAGTCCAAAAAATGATTGATAAAGCAAAATTGGCAAAAAAACAGCGCACTAGGGTCAAAGCCCACCAGCTTTCGCGCCTTGTGCAAGCTCATCGCAAAGAGATAAAATCCATTATTACACCCTATGTCGCCCACTATCGCGTTTTCTAAGAGATTTTGCGCATAAGGCAGTAGCAAATCCCACTTCACAAAGCTCTGCCACTCGCTATCTATATGCAAATCCCCCAAAAAAAATGGTCCCTTCCTCCACGAGCGCAAATCCCACGCTAGAGATTCTATCATCTCATATATGCCCTGCTTGTGATTTTTTGGCAAGATTTGGGGAATCCTTATCCCTCTGTCATAGCGATATTCGCACTTGCCTTTTGGCAAATCCTCACTAAGCTGCTTTAGCCTACATAGAAGTGGCACGATAGGCTTAGCCCTAAGCAAGTGATATTTATCGTGGATATTCTCTAGCAGATTTTGCATTTTTACCTTTTGTGATTTTTGGTTGCTTTTTGTATTTGGTTGTGGCTTCTTTAAGTGAGTGCTAGATTTGCACGATTTTTTCGCACTTTTTTTATGATTTTTGCGTAGCAAATCAGTGGCAAATTATAAACAAATCAAACAAAGATATTATAATTTCTTGCAAATAAAGCACTCTTTTACAAACAATTTTTTTACAAACTTATTTTTTGATATTGTTTTTTTTTTTTTTTGTATAATTCAGCCTTTATTTAGCTTTTAGCTACATTTTTTATCAAAGGCATTCATTATGCAAAATCTTTTAGGCACTACACAAAGTCGATTAGCGCAAAGTTTATCGCTCACACACGGTCTTTTTCATAAAGTGATAAATACGGGGGGGGGGGGCGAATACACTTCATTCATTAGATAAATCTCCCAAAAATACACTCTATTCTTACAAATCTGCCAAATCTGCAAAGCAATTATTTCACGCCCTCATTGCGAGAGGATTCAACGAATCGCCCAAGCAATCCAGCCTCTCCGTCATTGCGAGATTTAGCAACGCCGAATTGTGGCAATCCAAACCTAATTTAAAACCACGCATTTTAGATTGCTTCGACTTTTTGCAAAAGTCTCGCAATGACGAGATAGCCAATCTGCGCTTTGATTCAAGGATTTGCAGATGAGTAAGGCAAATCCAAAAGCAACGCTAAAAACAACACTAAATGCGATATTCCCAAAGTGGGCGAAAATCTCTCTAGTGATTTTAAGCATAATCGCTTCTGTGGGAATCATATCCGCCATAGCACTAGACCTAGCACGCAAAAACAAAATCTACACCGCAAATATATCCTTGCACGACAAAAATGACATAATCTACACTACTGAATACACAGCAAGAATCCATTTCCAAAGCCTAAAGCCTCTGCTTCGTAGCAAACATATATCAACCGTTTCTGTGCTAAAGTTTCTTTGGAGCGAAAACATAAAATCAGCTGATTTTACTAGCATAAGCCATAGCGGACAAAGCATATATCATATCCGCACTACACAAGATTTAGTAGCACTAGGAGATTCCTTAGGACAAGTAGAATATGAGATAGATTTCACCCCACTACTTTTTAGCATACTCAAGTATTATTTTGGCATTTTGCTGATTATATGCGCTATTGCTCTTATCATTTCAGGCACATTAGGATTTCGCCATATCGCTTACGCACTTGTAGCCTTTGGCATAGTGGTGCGAATATATCAGTATATTTTCCATAAAGATTTGTGGCTAGATGAAGCGGCGGTAGCTTATAGTGCGTATGGTATAGGGTGGAGTGAGCTATTTTTCCAAGCCTTGCCAAACTTACAAAGCGCACCATTTTTATTTTTGGTAGTTTCCAAATTTTTAGGCAGCATTTTTGGCTATGGCGAACACACACTTTACTTTTTGCCCTGCGTATTTGGAATCGCAACGCTTATCCTAGCCCTAAAAATCGCCAAACTCTTATTTGGCAATAAAACTATGGGCTTTTTAGCCTTTGTCGTGCTTGTTTGTGGCTCTTTGGGATTGCTTTATTATAGCGCAGAGTTCAAGCAATACGGAATCGAAGCATTTTGTGGATTTTTGCTTATATATTGCTATCTCAAACATTTAGCGTTTAAAAAGTTTATCGCTATTAGTGTGCTTTGCTTTTTGTCATCTCACACAGGGATTTTTGTAGCATTTGCGTGTATAGCTGGGTATTTTTACAA
The DNA here is from genome assembly GCF_003364135.1 of Helicobacter sp. MIT 01-3238. Classification (NCBI taxonomy): domain Bacteria; kingdom Pseudomonadati; phylum Campylobacterota; class Epsilonproteobacteria; order Campylobacterales; family Helicobacteraceae; genus Helicobacter; species Helicobacter sp. MIT 01-3238. The sequence continues at coordinate 33,936 of NZ_NXLN01000006.1, read as the reverse complement.
AACCTTTTCAATGCCTTTTAGCCTAAAATCGTGGATAAAAAGCAACTCTACTTTTATATTTCTTAGTGCCTTTTTGGCATTGCTTTTTATCATATATTACTTTGGATACATTCGCTATCAAGCAGTTGATGGATTTTATAATTATTGGAAACAATGGCTTATCCCACTAAACCCACTTGAATTGCCAAACTTTTTTGTGAAAATTTTGCCCGTGTATAGTGGCTTTACGCCATTTGATTGTGGCAATATTATCCCTTTATATATGCTTGTATCGTGTGTGGGGCTTTATGCTTTGTGGCAAAATAAGCGTGATATGTTTGTGGTATGCGCGGGAATCCTTGTGATTTATGTAGGATTAAGCGTGTGTCAAATCTATCCTTTTGGACACGGCGGGATTATCGGTGGGCGTTTATCGCTTTTTATGTCGGTATTTTTTTACATAATGTGCGCAAGTGGGGTGAATTATCTTTATGATAGATTTTCTGCAAAATGGTGGAGAGAATTGCTCATCGTTTGCATTTTGGGACTTGCAATTTTTGGCGCATATAAAAACGCGCAGAAATTTTTGCCCGAGCATCGCCACATACAGCAAACCCACGATTTTATCACGCAGATTGCCAAAGAATATCAGCAATCTAAACTTTCAGATTCGGCTAAATGTGTGTTTGTGTATAGTAGCGCAAGATACGCATTTTTCTACTATTCATATATAGACAATCTTACTATTCCACACAAAATATTTGACGAAAAATTCAATGTAAAAGATACTAAATTTTATGATTTCCCTTGTCAGAAAATATGGATTTTAGCAAGTCATTATTGGGATAATTGGGAAAAGTTGCTTATCGCACACGCAAAATCTTTGAGTAAAAATGCAGAGATAAAAGAATCCCAATCAAACTTTGGTAGCTCTATGTTAATAAGGATTGAGAGATGACTAAGATTTTGCATTCTCAATTCTTGCGTTATTTTGGCTTAAGCATTATCGCCCTAGTGGTGAATCTGCTCTCACGCATTTTCTATGAGCTATTTTTTGGCTTTGGTGTGAGCGTGGCTTTGGGCTATATAAGCGGACATTTTGTGAATTTTGCCATAAGCGCGAAATACATTTTCCCCAAAGATAAATACAAAAGCACCAAAATCGCCTTTGTGAAATTCTCGCTCGTGGCATTTGTAGGGCTTGTGGTGCAGACTTTTGTAGCGGTGTTTGCGCTTAGAATTTTGCAGGGCGCAAATCTTGGGCTTGGCATAGAGCTACAAAAGCTACTAGCGCATATTTGTGGCATTGGCTTTAGCTTTATTTGCAACTTTTTGGGGCATAAATTTTTTAGCTTTAGGACAAGCGCATTAGAGCAATCACTGCAAAATAGATTTCATAAAAAAGGGGGGCGAAAAATGAATGACAAAATCTTAATCACAGGTGGGGCTGGATATATCGGCTCTTGTGTGAATGCTATGCTAAACACACTAGGATTTCGCACTATCGTTGTCGATAGTCTTATTTACGGACACAAAGAAGCACTTGATTTTAGGCTGTTAGATTCTAGCAATATTTTGGAGTTTTTTAATCGCGCAAATCTATCCCACCCACGCGCAACGCCAAATCTCACAAACCCAAAATCAAACACGACATTTATCAAAGCAGATTTGTGCGACAAAGAAGCGTTAAATGCGATTTTTAGGGAGCATAAAATTTCTTGTGTTTTGCATTTTGCTGCGTTTGCCTATGTGGGAGAGAGTGTGGAAAATCCCGCCAAATACTATGCAAACAATGTCGCAAACTCTCTAAATCTACTAGAATCTATGCGCAAATTTGGCATTAAGCGCATTATCTTTAGCTCTACTTGCGCCACCTATGGCAATCCTTTGGAGCTACCCATAGCAGAATCCCACCCGCAAAATCCTATCAATCCCTACGGACGAAGCAAACTAATGGTAGAGCAGATTTTAGCTGATTTTGCAAACGCCTATGGACTGCGCTACATTGCGCTAAGGTATTTTAACGCCGCAGGGGCGAGTAACTTTTTTGACATCGGCGAATCCCATAGCCCCGAAACACACCTAATCCCGCTAATGCTGCAAACCGCACTTAAAAAGCGTGAGTGCTTTAGCGTCTTTGGCACAGACTATGACACGCGCGATGGTAGCTGTGTGCGGGACTTTATCCATATAGATGATTTAAGTGCAGCGCATATTTTGGCACTATATTATTTAGAGCAAAATTTAAAAAGCGAAGTGTTTAATCTAGGCAATGGTGCGGGATTCTCCGTCATTGAAGTGCTAGAGTGTGCTAGGAAAATCACACAATGTGAAATCCCTACCAAATACGAATCACGGCGAGAGGGCGACCCAGCAGAGCTAGTAGGAAGTGCCAAAAAAGCAAAAGAGATTTTAGGGTGGAATCCTATCTTTTATGATTTGGAATCTATCCTAAAGAGCGCGTTTGCGTGGCACAAAAATCAGCGGTATTAAAAGTAACAAAAAGGAAGCAAAATGAAAAAAGTGCTAATCATCGGTGCAGGAGTGGCTGGACTAAGCGCAGGGCGAGTGCTAAGCCAAAATGGCTATAAAGTCGCAATCTATGAGGCAGAATCTAGCGTAGGCGGTATGAGCAAGTCCTTAAAAATGTTTGACCAAATCGTAGATATTGGACCGCATAGATTTTTTAGCAAAGACAAACGGCTAAATGACTTTTGGAGTGCGCACACTTATGGAGAGAGCGAAAAAGTAAGCCGACTAACTAGGATTTTTTATAACAACAAATTTTTTTACTATCCCTTACGCGGATTTGACGCGCTTTTTAAACTTGGAATTATAGAATCCACTCTTTGTGTGCTTAGCTTTATAAAAGCAAAGATAAAGCCATTTGGTGGGAACAGCTTTGAATCTTGGGTGGCAAATGCCTTTGGCTATCGCTTATATAGCATATTTTTTAAGTCCTACACACAAAAACTTTGGGGCATAGAGTGCAAGGATTTGGATAGCGACTTTGCAAGACAGCGCATAAAAGGGCTAAATCTCTATGAGGCAATCAAAAGCGCGTTTGTGGGTGATAAAAGCAAAAAGCACAAAACCTTAGTAGATGAGTTTAGCTACCCCAAAAAAGGCTGTGGCGTGGTGTATGAAAATATGGCAAAAGAGATTTTGCAAAATGGCGGGGAGATACTTTGCGATATAGAAGTAAATGGTATCATCACGCAGGATAAAAGGGCGATTGGGATTCGCACGAGTGGTGGCGACATATATGGCGATATAGTGATTTCAACCGCGCCTTTTAGGGATATGGTGCTAAGCCTAGATGAGCTAGATTCTGCGATTAAAGATTTGGCACAAAATCTAAAATTTCGCAACACGATTTTGGTGTATGTGGAGGTGGATTGCACGAAAAATGCAGAATCTAGAGCAGATACTAGCTCACAATCGGTAAAAACAACATTGCGTGAAAAAAGCAAGGTATTTTGTGATGATTTTCAAAGCCAATCCAGCGCAGATTTTGCACAACATAGCAATAAGCGCGGAAGTATTTTAGATGAGAAATCGGGGTTGCGTAGCTGTGAGCGAGAAGATAGAACTGATAGTTCATCGCCGAAGCGAACAGCAAGTCTCCCCGATTTATCACTAAAAGACAACGCGCAAAAGACGAAGCTTTTTAGGGACAATTGGATTTATGTTCACTCTAAGAATATTGCCACAGGCAGAATCACAAACTTCGCAAATTGGACGCAAGACTTGCGCTGTGGAAGAAGTGAAAGCATTTTATGTCTTGAGTATTGGGCAAATGATGATGAAAAGCTATGGAATCTAAGCAGTGATGAAGTCATAAATATCGCAAAGAAAGATTTGCTGGATTCAAACCTAGTGGCACACTCTAGCCAAATCAAGCGCACCCAAGCACTTAAAATCCACAAATCCTATCCCGTCTATGAGAAAGGCTATAAGCAAAATCTTAGTAAAATCTATAATGCGCTAGATGACTTCAAAGACTTGTATTTCATCGGGCGCAACGGTGCGTTTAAATACAACAATCAAGACCATAGCTTACTAATGGGGCTTTTGTGTGCTGATAAGATTTTGGGCAGGGCTAATCCAAATCTATGGGAGATAAACACAGACTATGACTACCAAGAGGGCAATAAAATAAGCAAAAAACAAAATGTGTGATTTTATGCTATTATTTCAAGCATAATAAGGAGCAACTATGCTAAACAAAAAGATTCTAGTAACGGGTGGGGCGGGATTTTTAGGCTCGCATTTGTGCGATAGGCTCATAGAGAGAGGCGATGAAGTGCTTTGCGTGGATAATCTTTTCACAGGCACAAAGGCAAATATCGCTCATTTACTTGCCCACCCTAGATTTGAATTTATGCGAGCTGATATTACTTTCCCGCTGTATGTGGAAGTCGATGAGATTTACAATCTCGCCTGCCCAGCAAGCCCTATCCACTATCAGTTTGACCCCGTGCAAACGACCAAAACCTCCGTAGTAGGTGCTATCAATATGCTAGGACTTGCCAAACGCGTCAAAGCAAAAATCCTCCAAGCCTCTACTAGCGAAGTCTATGGCGACCCAGAAATCCACCCCCAAGTAGAATCTTACCGTGGCTGTGTGAATCCTATCGGCATAAGGGCGTGCTATGATGAGGGCAAACGATGCGCAGAAACGCTATTTTTTGACTACCATAGACAGCACAATTTACAAATCAAAGTAATGCGTATCTTTAACACCTACGGAGCGCGAATGCACCCAAATGACGGGCGCGTGGTAAGCAACTTTGTCATTCAAGCATTGCTAGGCAAAGACATAAGCATTTATGGCGATGGCTCACAAACGCGCAGTTTTTGCTATGTCGATGATTTGATAGAGGGAATGGTGCGACTAATGGACTCTCGCCCCGACTTTGTAGGACCTGTAAATATAGGCAATCCAAGTGAGTTCAGCATACTAGAGCTAGCAAATCAAATCCTAGCCCTAACCAACTCCAAATCCAAGCTAATCTTCCACCCACTCCCACAAGATGACCCCAAACAGCGCAAACCAGACATTGCTTTGGCAAAAAAAGAGCTAGAGTGGCAGCCAAAAGTCGCACTAAAAGATGGGCTAGTCAAAACAATAGAGTATTTTGAAAACCTTTTAGCCAAAAATGGCACAAAAATGCGATAACGCTATAAAAACCCAAAGGAGATTCCAATGAAAATCGCAGTTGTAGGCAGTGGATATGTAGGGCTTGTGGCGGGGGCTTGTTTTGCCGAGAATGGCAACTCTGTGATTTGCCTTGACATAGATGAGGACAAAATCTCTCAATTAAAGCAAGGCATCGTGCCTATCTATGAGCCGGGCTTAAGTGAAATGATAAAGGAAAATCAAGTCAAAAACACACTCCACTTCACGACAAATAAGCGTGAAGCACTGCAAAATGCTGAAGTGATTTTCATCGCTGTGGGGACACCTATGGGCGATGATGGCAGTGCGGATTTGCGCTTTGTGCAAAGTGTGGCGGGGGATATTGGCGAGATTATAGAGGGATATTGCGTGGTGGTAGATAAAAGCACCGTGCCTGTTGGCACTGCAAAATCTGTGAAATCTATCATAAAAGAGAAGCTAAAATCGCGCGGTTTAGACATAGACTTTGATGTCATAAGCAATCCAGAGTTTCTAAAAGAGGGCGTAGCGATAAAAGACTTTATGAGCCCAGATAGAGTGGTAATCGGCGCAAGTTCGCAAAAAGCCCTAGAAATTATGCGCACACTATACTCGCCATTTTTAGTCAAAAGCGATAGATTTATCGCTATGAGCGTAGAATCTGCCGAGATGACAAAATACGCCGCAAACTCACTACTTGCCACCAAAATCAGCTTCATAAACGAGATGAGCCAGATTTGTGAGCGCGTGGGCGCGGACATAAACGATGTGCGACTAGGTGTAGGCTCAGATTCGCGAATCGGATATAGCTTCATCTACCCGGGCTGTGGCTATGGCGGTAGCTGCTTCCCCAAAGATGTCAAAGCACTAGAAAAAACCGCGCTTGATAATGGCTACACACCGCGCATTTTACAAGCGGTTCAAAGTGTGAATGAATCTCAAAAAATGCTTTTGGTGGAAAAAATCATCGCACGATTTGGGGAAAATCTAAACGGATTTGTATTTGCGCTGTGGGGGCTTAGCTTCAAGCCAGAGACTGATGATATGCGTGAGGCAAGCTCGCTCGTGCTGATAAACGAGCTAGCAAAAAGAGGTGCAAAAATAAATGCCTATGACCCAAAAGCCATCAATCAAGCGAAGTTTTATCTAAAAAATGTGCTAGATTCTATTGTCTTTGCAGAGGATAAATATAGCGCGATTAAGGGTGCAAATGCACTTGTGCTAGTAACGGAATGGAGGGAGTTTAGAAGCCCAGATTTTGAAGAGATAGCAAAGCAGCTAAAAGAAAAAGTCATCTTTGATGGGCGCAACATTTATCGGCATTTTAGTCTGCAAAATCTAGGCTTTGAATACCACCAAATCGGCGTGCGCTCCAAATAGATTTGACAAAGCCAAAAACACTTGTCATTCCAAAATCAACACATCACTATTATACCAATCGTTGCATTCAACATATAACTCCGCATTAGATGATTTATCAATAAGTCTCTTTTTTGCCCGAGTGATAGCTACATAAAGTATATTTAATTCTGCTTGAAGTGTTTTTATTTTTTGTTTGATTTTTTGTTTGATTTTATTTCTTAATCTTAGTGTAATTTCGCTTAATATTGCTTCATTTTCTACTGATATTGCTTCCATATTTTTTAATATTTGCACTTCTTGCCACATATCATTAAAGTCAAAAAAGTCGCCACCAAGTATCACCTCATCAAATTCTAAGCCTTTGCTTTGATGAGCATTGGTTATGGTGTTTTTGGCACTCTTATTTGCATAGAGTTCTTCTGCTAGAGTTTGGATTTTGCTTATTTCTATCTCTTGAAACTCCCCTAAAAGTTTTATCGCTTGTGCCAATTCCACATCTCCTATTTCCTCGATATATTCTCTTAATTCTTTGAAGTCATTAAAATCTTGTATGTAAGAATACCGCTTTGGAATCTTATCAAATTGACTTGATTTAAAATACACTATCGCCCAAATAGGCTCAAAAATACTATCTACCCTTTTTAGTAAGCGATACTCTTCTTTAGGACTATCACTTTTATACAAATCAACCAAAAATCGCGCTATTCCCGCATTTGTGCGTGATATATACGCCCTAGTAGTGATTCTCTCATCACCGCTAAATCCACTTCTCATAGCTGTAAAATCTTTGTTTGCAAACTTTTCTAAGAAAAAGCTAGCATATTCAAGTATTTCTTGCTTGCAGCGAAAGCTTTGCGATAAAGTAAGGTGGTGATTTGTTTCTACAATCTCAAAAGCATTTATGGAGTCATTAAACCCATAAATGCTTTGAAATGTATCGCCCACAAAGATTTTTTTACAATCATTGTCTAAAAATATGTCAAGCATTATTTCATTTGTATCTTGCGCTTCATCAAGCAATATAAAATCATATTTTTCTTCTAATCGCTTATCTTTTTGTAACTGATAATACTTCAAATAAAAGTCGTGGGTTATGGGGAGTTTTTTCTCCAAAGTTGCTTGAAATAAATATTTAACGACATTTTTCTCTTTTACTTCATCAAGGCTTTTTTTGCTTTTTAAAAAACGATTAAACCTATCCAAGCCTGCTTTAATATCTCTATGTCCACACTTAAATCGCAACACCTCACACAAACTAAAAATATTTAATTTATCTAGCGGCTTAAAATTACCAACTTTCTCACAAAGCCTCGCTCTAGCATATTTTTCCGCACTATCAAAATCAATATCATCATATTTTACATTCTTGTCAATTTGATAAAATTTTTTTACAAAATCCCGTGTTGGCGGGATTGCTCCCTCCAAAGTCGCTTCATATAGAAACTTTATAAAATGTTCATCTCTCAAGGGGGGGGGGTGGAAGAGGTTTTGTATCCGCTCAAATCACTATCAAATGTCTTATCGCTTCTTAAAAAATTTTCAAATATTTTTAATCCATAAGCAAAATCATAAGACTCATCAAAATCAAATTCTATCAACTTTTCCAAGTCAAATATACTTATCTTGCTTTGCGGAGCAAAGCTTCCTAAGTGCATTTTGGCATAATTAAAAGCAAGAGAGTGTATCGTCTTTGCCTCGACATTTTTTGGGAATTTTTCCCTAGCTTCAGTGGCAATAGATTTATTAAACGCTAGGTAGAGGAATCGTTGTTTAGGATTTGCTAAAGCGATTTCTTCCAAAGTCGAGGTTTTGCCACTTCCCGCACACGCTTGGATAGCCAAAATCTCATTTTTATCCATACTCTTGCTTAAATCAACAATGCGTTTTTGCTCATCTGTCAACACCATTCTTGCGGGTGGAGCTTTGGCGTGGGTAGATTCACAAGTATATTTTGCATTATCAAAATCCTCACTTGATTCCAAAGCCTCTTTTATCACACGCAAAACACCCTCCAAATTCCCCAAAATCTCGCTATTACAAAAGCGCAAGATTCTAAATTTTCGTGATTCTAAATAAAAATCCAAACCCCCCTCGTGCTGCGGGAGGGGACTTTGAGTGTTGTCCTCCGCACACTCAATGATAAGCCGTTTTTCTAAGCATACAAAATCCTCAATATATTTAGAATCAATCACAAATTTCTGTCTAAATTCAAATCCTAGTTTTTTGCCTCGCAATGCTTGCCAAAGTTTTTTTTCTGCTTGTGTAGGATTGTTGCGCATCGCTCGGCTAAGTTCTTGTATGGTGCAAGCGGGGTCAGGTGCTCCTTGCATTGTTCTATTCTCTATGACTTATCGGCAATAAATAGCAAATAAAGTTCTTGCTTACCCAAATCCACTAAAACAGCACGGGTGAAGTGTCCTTGCTCGCTTCATTTAGCACAAAAATCAATCCCTCCGTGCTAATCCCAAGCACAAGTGCAAAATTAAACCTTGATAGCTTAAGTAGCTTTGGTAGCTCATTTGATGAGTCATAGCATATCGCTTCTAGTTTATCGCTAGCATTATTTTGCTTGTTTTCTCCGCTTCCCTCGATTTGTGGATTTTCGCTAGCCACCTCGCTTCGCGCCCCACCTCTATCATACTCCACACAAAATCCCACCTTGCAATACGACTGCAGGGCAGAAGACTCCCCACCATACTCGCTAGAATCCCCCTCGCAAGGGATAGGCGTAAACACCTCTTTACTCTTATCATCTAATATTCTAGGGACAAAAAACGCCAGCTCTCCATACCTCGCGTTTTCTTTGAGATAGCGCACATAGCGCAAAAATATATCCACACTATTAGTTGAGATTACGACTTTGTTGCTTTTGCCAAGAGGGAGGATTCTCGCTTCTGGGGAAAGTGCTATGGGTAGTAGTTTCTCTATGGGTGCAAAATCACTCATATCAAACGCTATCTCTTCCCCCTCACGCAAGCATAGCTGCTCCACCACAGCAGCAAGCTCTGGCAAAAACACCGCAGGCAGTGGAATCTGATACGCACTTATCTTGTGATAAAACTTGGATTCAAAGATTTGATGAGGGGTGATAATATCAAATGGCAAATGCTGTGGATTGACACAAGTGGTGTATTCCTCGATGCTCAAATCCGCTATACCCTCAAGCGAAGTGATGATTTTGGTGGGATTTTGCTGGACTATCTCATCAAGCAGTTCACACACAGAAAATCTCATAGAATTGTTGATAGAGTTGTTTGCTGATATAAACCCACCCTTGTATTCATCAAAAAATAGCACTTCTTTTGCGCGGATTATCTGCTTTGCTATGGCGTATTGAATCTCATCAAGCAAGATAATCTCTATCTTTTTGCTAATGAGGAGATAGCGCACCAAGCGAGAAATACAGCTTTGGATATTATCCACCTTTATCCACGCTATTTCAACATTGCGCATCTGTGTAGAGCTATCAAACACCACACCAAACGCGCCCTTTTCTAGTGCCGTGTCAATATCATCGCTATCTAGGGCAAAAAACAGCACACCCCTTTTGACATCTTCTACCTTTGTAGCAAACCCCTCAAAAGAGCCGATAGCAGGGGTATTTATAAGCTCCCCGCAAATGATTTCACTCGCCTCAAGCACTCTCACTAGCTTACTTTACTCCCATTTTTGCGTTTGCCATCTATGCCAAGCAATGACAGCCCATTCTCATCTTTGCTAGCAAGTATCATTCCATAGCTAAATTCCCCCATAATCTTAGCTGGCTTTAGGTTTGCCACCACGCACACTTGCCTGCCGATAAGCTCATCTGGGCGATAAAACTGCGCTATGCCAGAGAGCACCACTCTAGGGCTTTCCTCCCCCATATCAATCCCTAGTCGCAAAAGTTTGTTGGATTTTGGCAGTGCTTCACAAGATATAATCTCGCCTACGCGAATGTCTACTTTGGCAAAATCCTCTATGCCGATTTGGCTAGAATCTTTGGCTATTTCTTGCATAGTGGCTACGCCATCGATTTTGGCACTTGTGATTTTGGTATTTTTACTTTTTTCGTGCGCATTTTTGGATTCTTGTTTGGCTTCTTTTGATTCTAGTGCGTAGTTTTCATCGATAAGCAATCCATCGATTTTGCTAAAAAGTGGCGGTGTTTTTTGCACGCGCAAATCCCTAAAAGGCACATTCTCCACTACCAAACGCCTAAAATCCTCCTGCGTAATCTCCACTCCAAACGCCCTAGCAATAGTTTGCGTAGTCTTTGGCATCACAGGGAAAAGCATAAATCCAACTTTCAATAGCAAGTTTGCAAGCAATGCCAAAAGCCCATTTAGTGCCTCTATCTCGCCATTTTTGTATAGATTCCACGGCTCATATTTAGCCACACTTGCATTTGCAAGGTGAAGCACTCTCCAAATATCCTCAATGTAGCCCTTGATATTTACCGCTTCCATTTTTGCCTCCGCGCTCTCAAATATCGCGTTTGCTTCCTCCCACTCGCCCTTATATCGCCCACCAAAGCCTTGTGCAATATTGCTTGAAAAATCATCACCGCCTAAGTGTATTTCCAAATTTGTGTATTTCTCGCTTATCCCTATGAGGCGGTTTAGCAGATTACCCAAATCATTGCTAAGCTCGGTATTTATGCGCTCAACCAATGCCTTTTGGCTAAAGTCGCCATCTTGCCCAAATGGTGCTTCGCGCAAAAGATAAAATCGCAGATTTTCTATACCATAAGCAGAGGCAAACTCGCTAGGATTTATGACATTGCCAAGTGATTTGCTCATCTTTTGCCCATCTCGTAGCCACCACCCGTGCGCATAGATATGCTTAGGCAAAGGTAGCCCCAAGCTCATCAAAAACGCAGGCCAATACACCGCGTGAAAGCGCAAAATATCTTTGCCAACGATATGAGTAGCATTTTCCCAATATCGCTTTTTGTCTGTGGATTTTGGGCTAGAATCATTATGGCTAGATTTTTCTTTTTGATAAAACCCAAGCGCACTTAGGTAATTAAACAACGCATCAAGCCACACATACACAATATGTTCTTTTTGTGGCGTTTTCCCATCTACACTTACTTTTGGTAGCTTTATCCCCCACTCAAAACTTGTGCGCGATATGGACAAATCTTTTAGCCCACTCTCTACAAAAGCTATGACTTCATTGCGCTTGTGTATGGGCAATATCACACCATTTTTATACCACTCAAGCAGTCTTTTTTCATAGCGAGATAGCGCAAAAAAGTAGCTCTCCTCTTTGATTTTGGTAAGTGGCTTATCCCCCGGACACTCTGGACATTTGCCATTTTCTACACCTGTGTAGTAGCTCTCACAGCTTACGCAATAATCCCCCTCATACTCCCCTAGATACACATCTCCATTTTTGCACATCTCTTCAAACACATTTGCCACAGCTTCTTTGTGCCCCTCATCAGTGGTGCGTATGAAATAATCATACTCAATGCCCAGCCTATCCCACAAATCACGGAATTTGGAGCTTATCTCATCTGCATATTGCTTAGGCGTCTTGCCCTTTGCTTTGGCAGAAAGTTCGATTTTTTGCCCGTGCTCATCTGTACCTGTAAGCAAAAACACATCTTCACCCCTTAGCCACTTGTATTTTTTTAGCATATCAGCGATGATAGTAGAGTATGTATGCCCGATATGAGGGACATCATTGACATAGTATATAGGCGTAGTGATGAGGGATTTTATGTCTTTATTGCTTGAAGTGGTTGAAGTCTTTGGCATTTATATCCTTATGAGGAGATTTTAATCTGCTTTGTGTGGACAAGAATCGCTTAATGAAATAGTCGCATATTATAATGATAAATTACTAAAAATTACCTAAATATGCAAAATACCAAGCCTAGCCCAAAACAAGTCTAGCAAAATAGGGCAAAACCTAATGCAAACAAATTTTTTAGTCAAGCATAGATTTTGATAAGGGGTTTGATAGATAAATTTTTAAAGCGATAAACTTAAAGTGCAAATCTTAACTATCAACAAAAAATCATTTACACGCATAATGGCTAGGGGCTTAGTTGGCTATTTGCAGATAGTTAGTCGTGCAGACTAGATTTATTATAAATCTTTAGCACCTTATGCAAAATCTTTACATCTACCTTACTTGCTAAATTATTTTCTTGGCTTTTAAGTTATTTTCTTGCTTGCTTGCTTTTGCAAAATTTGTGTGTTGCAAACTTTTGACTTCCAACTCCCACAAAACTTACAAACCCACTCTTGCAAGCCCCCTCTATTGCACCCTTTGATTTGCACCCTTGACTACAACCCTGCCTTTGCAATCCCTTTTGCTTCCTCTAGCGCGTTGCTGATTTTAGAGCCTAATGCGCCAAAATCCACTCCACTAGAGCTTGCACCGCGACAATCCGCCCCACTGCTATCCCCACAATCCCCGCCATTTGCCTTTGCGACCTCGATTTTCACTCCCGCTTGAGCGAAGTCATCTCTGCCCCCGCCATTGCCCCCTAGCATTTGCGCGATTTGCTTTACCCACGCGCCAGCCTTTAAGTTTGCTTCTTTCACGCCCGCGACTATGTCTATGCGCCCCTCATTTAGCCCAAAAAGCATTATAGCCACGCGTTTATGCGCGTTTTTGGCGTTATCCACCATTTCTTTAAGCGCGTCTATGCTTACTTCTTCAAAGCTCTGCACGATTAGGCTAACGCCATTTACTTGCTGTGCTTGCAAGTTTTTGGGGCTTGTGGGCGTGGCTTTTTTGGCGTTTTTTGCATTTGCCTTGAGCTTAGTTATCGCGCCTAGCAAGTCATTGCTTTTAAGTGCGAGCCTTGCTTCTTTTGCTTCATTGAGCGCGTTTTTGGCATACTCATAGCCCGCTTTGCCACACACCGCTTCGATTCTGCGCACCCCAGAGCTTACCCCACTTTCTTTTGTGATATAAAAGCTCCCAATATCCGCGCTATTGGCACAATGAATCCCCCCGCACAGCTCCATAGACTCCCCAAAGCTAACCACACGCACGCGCTCGCCATACTTCTCGCCAAATAGCGCGCACGCCCCCTTAGCCTTTGCCTCATCTATTGGCATTATTTCGCACTGCTGGGCGTTGCCCTCCCAAATGCGCTCATTGACAAAATCTTGGATTTGGCTTAGTTCCTCGCTACTTAGTGCCTTTGGGTGAGAGAAGTCAAAGCGCAAGCGGGTGGATTCTACGAGACTTCCTGCTTGGGCGATATGTAAGCCCAAAATCTGCCTTAGCGCAAGGTGGAGTAAATGTGTCGCGCTGTGGTGCTTAGCGATTTCAAGGCGATTTGGGCTAACTTTAACTTCCACAATATCGCCTACTTTGAGTTCGCTACTCGTGCTAATCTCGCTGATATTTAGCCCAAAATATTTTTTGGTATAAATGACATTTGCGACTTTTTTGCCCTTTATAAAAATCTCGCCACTATCGCCCACAGGACCGCCACCCTCCGCATAAAGCGGGGTTGAATCTAAGAAAATATATCCATCGCCATTAAGCACTTCAATGCGTCTATAATTTGTATCAAGCAAAGCCAAAATCTTGCTTTTGGCACAATCTTTCTCATAGCCCACAAATTCATTTTCGCCAAATTCACTCAAAAGCGCGTTAAAATCGCCCTCTTTTGCTTCATCGCCACTGCCTTTCCAGCTTGCTTTAGAGCGGGATTTTTGCGCCTCCATACATTTATCAAACGCACTCAAATCCACCTCCATAGCACTCTCGCGCAACATATCTTGCGTCAAATCAAACGGGAATCCATAAGTATCATAGAGCTTAAACGCCACTTCCCCACTAAAAAGTCCCGCGCCTTTTTTGCTCTCACTATTTTTGCTCTCGTCCGTTTTGCCCGCGCCTTTTTTACTTGATTTTTGTAGCTTCTCAAACTCCGTGCTAAAAAGCTCCATTCCCGCGTCAATGGTTTCAAAAAACCGCGCTTCCTCCGCCCTGCACTGCTCCATTATCGCGCCCTTGCGCTCTAGCAAGTAGCCATAATGCGCGCCCATAGATTCGCACACTTCGCCCACCACTTCGCACAAAAAAGGCTTTTTTAGCCCAAGCAAGTAGCCGTGTCGCACCGCTCGGCGCAAGATTCTACGCAGCACATAGCCTCGCCCCTCTTTATCAAAATTCACCCCTTGCGCGAGCAAAAACGCCACACTTCGCGCGTGGTCAGCGATTACGCGGAAGCTCGCTTGCGCACTTTGCGCTCCACTACCGTGCTTGGATTTTACCTCATTAACGCCTCTAGATTCTGAAATCTCATCATCACGCACATATTTTTGCCCTGTAAGTTGCTCGATTTTCCTCATTAGCGGGGCGAAAAGCGAAGTATCATAGTTGTTGATTTTCCCCTCTTTTAGCGCATACACGCGCTCTAGTCCCATTCCTGTGTCGATACTTGGGCGTGGCAGGGGCGTTAGATTGCCCTGCTTGTCGCGCTCATACTGCATAAAGACAAGATTCCAAATCTCTAAAAACCTATCGCCCTCGCCACCGAAATAATCCTCACTGCTATGAAAAAACTTCTCCCCTTGGTCTATGTAGATTTCGCTACAAGGTCCGCAAGGTCCTGTATCGCCCATTTGCCAGAAGTTATCCTTATCGCCCATTCTTTTTATACGACTAGGCTCTATATGCTCCTGCCACAGCTCGTAAGCCTCATCATCGCTTTTGTGAATCGTTACATACAAAAGGCTTTTATCAAACTTTAGCACCTCCGTTACAAACTCCCACGCATACGCTATTGCCTCGCGCTTGAAATAATCCCCAAAGCTAAAGTTGCCAAGCATCTCAAAAAGCGTGTGGTGTCGCGCCGTGTAGCCGACATTTTCTAAGTCATTGTGCTTGCCACCCGCGCGAATGCAAAGCTGCGAGCTAGTCGCACGAGGAGGCGTGGGCGTGGGAATCTTGCCTGTGAAAATGTCTTTAAATTGCACCATTCCCGCGTTGGTAAAAAGCAAGCTCGCATCATCGGGCACTAAAGGCATAGAATCATACACCTTATGCCCACTAAAATCCGCGCTACTGCCTCCACCGCCTCCATTAGCCTCGCCACTAGCGCAATCACTCGTCAAAGAATCCGCGCTATTGCCCGCTTTGCTTGCCCTATTTTCTACTTGGCTTGCATTAGCGTCTGCTTTGCTTGCACTTGCACTTCCCTTGTCGCGTGCAGTGTTTGTGCCTTGTGTGCTTGCTATTTTGCCCTGCTTTTTGGCAAAAAAGTCCAAAAACAACCCTCGAATGTCATCAGCCATAAAAAACCTTTTAATTGTCGATATTTTTTTAATCAATAATCAATAATCGTTCCACCTGCCCTAAAATACGCGCTATCTACTCTCAAAATCCTCCAAAATCCCTATAAAAGCCCACCAAATATCCAAACACCTCTATCACTACAAGGCTAGCTAGCCCTGCGATTATCCCTGCTAGCGCGTCATCTCCTACTACGCCTAGCCCACCTTTTGCTTCCCTATCGATTTTGCCTATGAGAGAAGGCTTCCATATATCAAACACGCGAAAAAGCACAAACGCACTCCCCACACCAATAGCACTTACCTCGCCAAAGCAAGCGATAGATAGTGCAATCCACACGCCCACCACCTCATCAATGACTATCCAGCCCTCATCGTGGCTAAAGCCCTCTTTGCCCTCATTTCGCGCTTCGTATATATTGACTTGCTTTATGGCAAATAACCCCACAAAAACAGAGAGCAAAAATAGCGTTTGGGAAGAGAGATAAAGTATCGGCAAGCCTAGTGCCACACCTGCGATAGAGCCCATAGTCCCACTTGCCTTAGGACATTTGCCTACCCAAAGCACACTCAAAAACGCGATTTGAGCGAGATTTGCTAGGTTTGAGAAATTCGCAGGTTTTGGGCTAGAATCGTTGTTTTGTTGGTTGTTTTCTTGCTGATTGTTGCTCTCTTGCATTTGCCCTCTTTTTAGAGATTATTTGGAAAAGCCCTTTTTTAGCAAAACCTTGCCAAGCTCTACACCGGGCTGATTGTAAGTGTCTATATCTAGAGCGCACCCAACTGCTGAAGTAAGTAGCTCAAAATACGCTATTAGCGCACCTACGCTACGCTCGCTTAGTTCATTTAGCACGATAGAATCTAGCGGGATTTTTGACAAAATCTCTTTAGATTTCACGCTAGCTTGCTCCTTGCTAGATTTTATATTAGATTCAACCCCCTCATATTGCAGATTTTCAAGCGATTGAAAAGTGGCTAATCTCTGCCTATCAAGCAGTTCTGCAAACTCCACGCCATTTACAAAATCGCTAGATTCTAAAGAATGCAAACTAAGAAGCGGAATCTTAGGGCTACTTGGCAGGGCAGTGGGGGACACGCAAAGAAAGGTTACGGTTTTATCCGCCCTGCCCTCGATGATTAGCTGCAAAAATGAGTGCTGGTCTATGCTCCCTATAAGCCCCACAGGGCTTAGCCCTACACGCTTGCCCTCTTTGTCTATTTTGCCTAGACTCTCCCCCCACAGCTGCACAAACCACGCGTTAAATTCCCTAAAAATGCTTGAGTAAGAAAAAAGCGTAGTAATGGGATAGCACTCATAGTTCTTTGCCAAAAAGGACGCTTTTGTCAAAATATGCTCCTCTTTTCGCGCAAAAAATCTCTCCATAAACTCCCTAGCTCCGCGCAATATCTGTGCTATGTCATAGCCCAAAAGTCCAAGCGGGACAAGCCCCACCGCACTAAGCACAGAAAATCTCCCTCCCACGCTAGGTGCTATGCTTATGCACTCTACCCCCTCTTTTTTGGCAAAACTCTGCAACGCAGAGCCCTCATCGGTTATGCAAAGCAAGTGCGATTTGCCCTCGCTAGAATCTAGTAAGCAAAACCTATCAATGACATACTTTAGCAAGCTAGAAGTTTCAATCGTGCCACCAGACTTAGAAATCGCAATAAACAGCGTAGAATCTAGTGTGATTTTTGAGAGAATGTGAGGGATACTAAGCGCGTCTGTATGCTCCAAAAAATGTATTTTTGGGGCTTTTTTGTGAGATGTAGCCTTTTCATTTTTTCCTTGATTTGTGGATTTTGTTTGAGATTTCGCGCTTGCAGGTTGATTTGTGGATTGCGCTTGAGTTTGTGGATTTTGGCTTGAGAGAGGTGCATATCGTAGTAGATGATGAATCGCCTTTGCTCCAAGTGAGCTTCCACCCACACCGATAAGGACGAGATTTTCTATGTGGGTAAGTAGCTCCTCATTTTTTGAGACAAACCCCGCCAAATCCTCACAAGCACGATTCTCAAAAGGCAGTGCATAATACCCACTTACACCCTTTTCGCGCTCACGTTGCACTTTGTCAAAAATCTCATCGCCACAAGTATAGCAAGAAGCGCAAGAATCATAAAAATCATATCCAAAACTTAGCATAAAGCTCCTTTACTTTTAACGCCAGAGTGGCTTAAACCCGCCTAAACAAACTACTTGCTACCTTTATACCAAGCCACAAAATCTAGCGCAAACTTAGCACGCAAACCTAGCACAATTTGCCAAAACCCCACTTATCTAGCGCAAATCTAATGCGACAATGCCCACACAGCCATATCCACAAGCCGCGTAGAATACCCCATTTCATTGTCATACCACGCAAGTACTTTGACACTCTTGCCTATTGCTAGCGTTTTATCAGGCACGATTATCGCACTATATGGCGAGCCGATAAAATCACTTGAGACGCATTTTTCCTCATCGACATAGATTATGTCTTTCATCACGCAAGTTTGAGCGTGCCTAAAGGCTTCATTTATCTCCTCTGCACTCACTTCCACAGATAGATTTGCGCTCAAATCCACCAAGCTCACATCAGGTGTAGGCACACGCACAGCAAATCCATTAAACTTGCCCGCTAACTCGGGGATAACTAGCCCCACAGCTTTAGCCGCACCCGAGCTAGTAGGGATAATATTTAGCGCACACGCACGCGCACGGCGAATGTCTTTATGCTTGACATCAAGCACATTTTGGTCATTTGTATAGCTATGCACGGTTGTCATCAGCGCAGATTCTATGCCAAACTTTTTGTGTAGCACCTTTGCTATGGGGGCTAGCGCGTTTGTCGTGCAAGAGGCATTTGAGATGACTTCCTCTCCTTTGTAGTCTGTGTGATTTACCCCATAGACAAAAGTAGGTGTTGATTCTGCGGGGGCAGAGATGATTACGCGCTTTATGTTATCTCGCAAATGCACGCTTGACTTTTCAAGCGAGTTAAACTTGCCTGTGCACTCTATCACGCCCTGCGCTCCTAGCGAAGAAAAATCCACATTTTTAGGGTCTCTATCGCTTAGGATTCTTACCTTTTTTGATTTGCCGATTCGTAGATGATTTTCATCGATTTTTTCAGCATCGTATCTGCGATGAATAGAATCATACTTCAGCAAATGCAAGAGTGTATCAATATCTGCGGTGGTGTTTAGCCCCACTAGCTCGACATCATCACGCACCCCTATGATACGCGCTGTGCAAAGCCCGATTCTGCCCGTGCCATTTATGGCTACTTTTTTCATTACTTGCTCTCCTTAATCGTTGTATAAAATGCTATGGCTATTTTTTAGCTTGCTTTTTTGCATTTTTTTGTGCTTGTTCTTTTTTGGCTTTTTCTTCCTCAAGCCTTTGCTCTTCTAGCTTTTGCTCCTCTTGCATTTTTAGCTCTTCTCTGTATTCGTGTAGATACCGCTCCTTGCCCTTAAACTCGATAATCGTGCAACGAGGATAGACATCGATTTGATGATAGATATTGCTTACGCGCTTTAGTAGTCTCCCTGCAGATTCGGGGATACAGTGGGGATTTTCAGCTAGCTTTTGGTGGTCTTCATTATCAGGGGTTACAAAGACTTGAGATTCGGGCACATCTCCCCATCCATAGTGCTTCATCGCCATTCTTACCCAATACTTGCTATCAGTAATATCCACAAGTCGCTTCATTATGCGGTTATCTTTTGAGGAGTTTTCTACGATTGGAGCGGCTGTTACCCACCCTTTTATGCGATAGAGGTAGTCTTGGTAGTCTGCTGCCTTTTTTGGCACAGAATTTACCAAATCATTTAGCAATAGCGTGAAACGAAAATCAAGATACTTATCTTGGGCTGCAAGTGCGTTGCCATAAGAGTTTGCAAACACCACAAGCGACCACGAGAAAAATCCAGCCACAATCGCACTAAACACAAAAAACACCCTTTGAGGCACATTTCTAGTGATGAGATTCCCGCTATTTGCCCTCGCCACTTCCTCACGCTTGTGCGCCCAGCCTCTCCACGCGCTTACCACATACACGCTTATAGTCGCGCTAAACACGCCTATACCGATAAACGCTCTAGGACGCGTCAACGGCTCTACTAGCACCAAGTATGTCCCATAAGAAAAGACAATCCCAATAGCAAGCACACCAAGAGCTAGCAGGGCTGAAATGGCTTTATTTACCCTTGCTTGATATATGCTAGAGAGCACAAAAAACCCTAGCAATCCAAAAAAGCAGATTTTTATCCCACTCCACCCAAAGTCATTCCACAAATACCCCACATACACAATGATATTTTTTAGCACCCCACTTGCTAAGTCGCCTAGATGATACATCTCTGTGCTTGCTTGGTCGTGTGCAAATGGATGCATAATAAATAGCTTAAACACCCCAAGTGCAAGCAAGTAGCAGCACATAGACACACATACAAAAATAAGCGTCTTTTTGATTCCAGCGTTGGTTTGATTTAGCATAAGAAATGCAAAAAACGACACCAAAATAATCTCTATCCCACTACTTGCTTGATAAGTCATACACATACCAAGTGAGCAAAGAAAACTCACAGGAATATAGGCTTTGATATGGTGGATAAATACAAATGGTATCACGCTAAAAAGCACAGACAACGCCATATATGGCGAATCAAATCGAAAAGATAGCTCTTCTAAAAAATAAGGCGATAGCCCGATAGGAATCGAAGCGATGATGCCAAGCACGGTTAGCCGCTTTTTATAAGGAATCTCGCTAGATTCCCATAGTCTATCCTCGTTTTTCCAAATGATTTCGCGCACACTCCACACAAGTATCACAGAAGCAAAGCTAAGAAACGCAATCGCCACAAGCTGTGTCAAAGGCGCAATATCACTTAGCGTAGTGCTCATATGCATAGGCGTAGAGAGAAACCAGCTAATATAGCGTGAGAAATTATCCCACTCCTTATAGCCAATCGCCGCCCTCCCCAAATCATCGATATAATACACATCAGCGCGGATAAGACTCAAAATCCCAAGCAGATACACAGAAAAAGCGATTAAAAAATATTTCCAAAACCCCTGCGTCTGAAAAAGTGCTAGGCTAGCGGTGCGAAACTCGCTAAAGACTTGAGAAAGAAGCGTTGGAACTTTTAAAAAAGCCATTGATAAAAGCCCTTTTTTAGCATTTTTGGGATTTTGCTTATCATTCAAATGGCTAGTAGGGCTAGTAGAAGTAATAGAAGCATTTGTATTCATCTTTTATCCTTTATTTTCACGCTTACTTGTGCGTGCTTTTTGTGCAAAGCTACCTAAAATAGCGAAGTTTGCTCTTTTTGATTTTGTGCTAGATTTTGCGTTGGAGTTTTAGACACTTTGGGAGGGTTTTTGGACAAGTCTTGGGATAAGTCTTTACTAGAATCTTTAGGTTTTGCAGTAGCACTAGATTGGGTGCTAGGATTATATGCCACTCCATCATAGACATTGCGATGCTCTAGGATAAAGTGCGGGCGGGATTTTACCTGCTCATAGATTCTAGCGATATACTCCCCTATCACGCCAAGTATCATTAGCTGAATGCCACCAATAAAAGTAATGATGACAATAAGGCTAGGGTAGCCCGCCACCGCATTGCCATAGATAATCGTATCTATGATGCGATACACGCCAAACACCGCTGCAAATGCCGAAATGATAAACCCAAGCACAAACGCTATGCGCAAAGGCATCGTGCTAAAGCTTACGATTCCCTCTATGGCGTATTTAAACAGCTTCCAAAAACTCCAGCTAGAGGACTCTTTGATATGCGGGATATACTCGTATTCTAGGCATTCTCTCTTGTATCCCACCCAAGCAAACATAGCCTTACAAAACCGATGATATTCGCCCATTTGTAGCAAAGAGGCGATGACTTCCCTATCCATAAGCCGAAAATCCCGCACGCCAGATTCGATTTTGACTTCGCTTATGAAATTTGAGACTTTATAAAACATCTCGCTCAAAAACGCGCGGACTTTGGACTCCCCTGCGCGAGTGGTTCGGCGAGCATAGATGATTTTTGTCTCTCGCTTAGATTCTAGCCAGATGCACACCATATCGCTTATAAGTCTTGGTGGGTCTTGCAAATCCGCATCAATTAGCACCACTCCTTGCCCTTGTGCCTTGCCTAGCCCCGCCAAAATCGCTGCTTCCTTGCCAAAATTGCGCGAAAAGGAATGGATATGGATTTTGCGTGAGTTTGCTTCATCGCTAGATTCTTTTGCTACGATATTATCTAGGACTTGCAATGTTTTATCCCTACTGCCATCATTTACAAAAATAATCTCATAGGGCAAAAATCCGCTAGTATTTTTGCCATTTTTGGCAAAGTCGTTTTTTGTAGAGATTCCCACAGGTGCGATAAGCGCAGCATTGTCCAAAAGCAGTGGGACAACCCCGCTCATAACCTTTGTGATTTCCTCCATAAAAAGTGGCAAAGATACTTCCTCGTTGTAGCAAGGAACGACTATGGATAGCCCTACTAGACTTGCTAGATTTTCATTTGGATTTGCCAAATTTCTCGTTTTTGTGTCTAAAGTGTTTGAATCATAGATGCCCATAGCAAACTCACTTCAATATAAAATATGCCAAAACGGCAAGCAACAAGCAATAATCACTAATGTATTGCAAAACCTAAAATGTGTGAAATTGTAATTCGTAGAGATAAACTAATATTAAATCCTTAATTTAGCTCGCCTAAAATCTCATCGACAATGAGCTTCGCCCCATCTTGCTTAGCGAGGGAAATAAGCGACTTTGAGATAGATTCTAGTGCGTTTTTGCCCTCACTACTACCAAAGCTAGCGATATACTCCAAAATCCTATCTTTCATCGCCTCTATTTCTGCTTGTTTTTGAGCCTCTTTTTGTGCTTTTTCTTGCACATCTTTTTGTGAAGTATTATTTTTTGATTCCACTAGCACAAGTCCGAATCCCTTGCTAGCGAAAAACTCCGCATTATGCACTTGATGATTGCTGGCAGCATAAGGATATGGCAGATATATCATCGGCAATCCTAGCGCAGCGTTTTCCCACACAGAGCTAGCCCCCGCCCTGCCTATACAAATATCAGCACTCTCTAAGTGAGACAAAATATCCGTGCTAAATCCAAAAAGCTCTAGCTTATTTTCTTTGCTATCCGCTTCTTTTTGTGTGCAAGTGCCAATCCCAATCTCTGCATATTTGGCTTTGGTGGATTCTAGCTCGTTTTGCCCGCATTGGTGGATTATCCTAAATCCTAGCGATAAAAGCGTGGTAGCTAGGCTTATAGCTAGGTGGTTTATCGTGCGTGCACCTTGTGAGCCACCGATAAAAGCTATGGTTTTTATCTCTGTTCGCACCCTTGCTTTTTCTCTAGCTTGAGATTTGATAGGATAGGGCACACTGTTTTTTCCAAATGAGCTAAACACGCGCCTTGCAAATGGCGATAAAAGCGCGTTTAGTCTGCCTTTTATGGCGTTTTGCTCGTGGATAAACAATGGCTTGCCAAACACTATTGCACCGATACTTGCAGGTGCAGCACTAAAGCCACCTACACTAATGACGGCTTTTATATCGTGCTTAGCAAAAATTGCGCGAATCGTTTTTAGGGATTTTAGATGATGAAGTAGGGAGAGGATTTTTGCAATTCCGCGTTTATCTACTACCCCTGAAGTTGGCAAAAAATAAGTCGCACTAAAAATAGATTTTTCACTAAAATCTGTGGCTTTGGCATTTGCCCTGTCGCCATTAGCAGTATTTGCATTCTTTGCAACTTTGTTAATTTCTACAATAGAAGTAGGTGAAGTGTCGCTTTGGCAAATGTTTTCGCCCTGCGAATGAGGCGCACCTAAATGTGCGCCGCAGTGAAGCGGGGTGGAAACATTTGCCAAATGGATACCCGCAGACAAATTGCCACACCCAAACCATTGTTTGTCTTGCCCACTTATAGACCCCACATACACCACTTCCCCCAAATTATCATTCTGCCCCTTACGCTTAGCTAGCTCCTCTGCCAATGCCTGCGCTATGGCAAGATGCCCTCCCGTGCCTCCACCTGTGATAAGCAAAGCCAAATTTAAGCCTTATAAATCGCCTAAAGCACCACTTACGCGCCTTGTCGCATAAAGGATTTTAGGCTTTCTTTAAACCCAAAATCTGGGTATTCTATCATTGATAGCGCGATTTGCCCTGCGGTTTTATTTGCAGTGTTAAACACAAGAGGAGCTAGGAAATTTACCATAGAGTCCTCTACATTTCGCTGCAAAACCACGATACAATACACCTCTAGCCTTGAAGTGCTATCAATCTCTAGCAGGCTTTCTATGTATTTTGGGATTATGAAGCTGTATTCTCGTAGCGTGTAGGGATTTACTAGCATCATTTCTATGTTGTGAGCAAGCTGATGATTTGTATCATCATTTTGAGCGATGATTTTTGAGAAATACTCATCGATTTTGACAAGCTCGACACTTGAAATGTATTCAAACCCTAAAATAGGGGCTTTGATAGCATAACGCATAAACTCTCTCCTTAAACTTGATTTGGAACTTAATTTGGCTGTGGGACGCCATATTTGCACTTGCTTAAAGATTTATCAAATCTTTAGCATTAGGACAGATAGAAAGCAAACTTTGTGCCAATGCAATATATGTCAAAATATGTTATAATCAACCTTTTGTCAATCTATTTTGTCAATCTATTTGCCTTTCGCCATTTGCCTTTGTCTTTTATCGCACCTTGCACCAAAATAAGCACTAAAACTAGGCAAACAAATTTAAGAAATCTTAAAAATCCAAAAGGAAATTCGTGCTAAAAAAAGCCTTTTTGACAAATAGTAGTGGGATTTTATGCTCGCGTATTTTTGGATTTTTGCGCGATTTGAGTATGGCAAATATTTTGGGTGCGGGGATTTATAGCGATATATTTTTTGTCGCTTTTAAATTCCCAAATCTATTCCGCAGAGTTTTTGGCGAGGGGGCTTTCACGCAGAGCTTTTTGCCAAACCTCATCGCCTCTAGCAAAAAAGGCGCGTTTAGCGTGCTTGTGCTAGTGATTTTTAGCTCTATATTGCTGTTTTTAAGCCTATTTGTTGTTTGCTTTAGCAGTGGCGTTACGCGCATACTAGCACTTGGGTTTGACTCCTCCCTCATAGAGATTGCAAGTCCCATTGTGGCGATACATTTTTGGTATTTGCTTCTTGTATTTTGGGTAACTTTTTTTAGCGCGCTTTTGCAATATAAGCAGCATTTTTGGGTAAGTGCGTATAATACCGCGCTGCTAAATATCGCAATGATTGTGGCATTATTTCTAGCGCAAGGCAAAGATGAGCTAGAAATAGTGTATTTTGTGAGCTTTGGGGTGATACTAGGTGGGGTAGCACAAGTGGGGCTACATTTTTATCCATTGTGGAAATTAGGATTTTGCAAGGTGTTCGTATGCGGGGTTCTAGAAATCAAAAAGGCGTTTTTGGGAGGTGCTCTATCTGCAAGCGCAGGCAAGGGCTCATTAGAAGTCGCAAAAAATGAAGCAAACAAGGCAAGTAAGGCAAGCAAAGCAAAATCCCTAGCCACCAAAATCAAATCCGAGCTAAAAGCATTTTTTAGTCAATTTTTGCCCGCTATGCTTGGTAGCTCCACCGCGCAAATCGCGTCATTTATCGACACGATTCTAGCTTCATTTCTTGCAAGTGGCTCGATTTCTTATCTTTACTATGCCAATCGTATCTTTCAGCTCCCTCTAGCCATTTTTGCTATCGCTATTTCTACCGCGCTTTTTCCTATGGTAGCAAAATCCATAAAAGCAAATCAGCAAGACAAAGCCCTACAATCGCTTAAAAAATCCTTTTGGTTTTTGTGCTTCGCACTCATTGCTTGCGCTATCGGAGGGATAATGCTAGGTAAGCAAATAATATGGCTACTCTATGAGCACGGAAAATTTGCTAGGGCTGATACTTTGGAGTGTGCGCTAGTATTTGCTGGCTATATGGTGGGGCTTGTGCCTTTTGGATTGGCACGGATTTTTTCTCTATATCTGTATGCGACTATGAGGCAAGCCCTAGCTGCCAAAATCTCGGCGATTTCGCTAGCTGTGGGCGTGGTGTTTTCACTTATTTTTATGCAGTTTTGGGGGGCTTTTGGGCTGGCATTGGCAGGGAGTTTGAGTGGGTTTGTGCTGTTTTGGCTAACGATAAAAGCATTTGGGTTTGCTAAGTTTTGGGGTATAATTGCAGATTCTAAGTTGGGTGTGTTGTTGGTGGTATTTGTAAGTGTAGAAGTGGGGATTTTGTGGCTTTGGCTAGCATTTGTAGAGATTCCCTAAAGATTCCCCCAAGAGATTCCCAAAGAGATTCCATAGTGGATATTTTATGTAGAGATTTTATAAACAGCTAGCAGGGCAAACGATTAGCAAGGCATTAGATTTTAACAAATCATTTGGGGCTTTAGGCAGATTAGGACAAGCTACACAAGCACTTTTTCTCACATTTTTAGCGACATTTAGGCGGATTTACCAAAAGGAAATTTATGCAAATTTATGATAGCAAAGCAAGACAAAAGCTCCCTTTTAAGCCAATCAAACAAGGCAAAGCTAGAATCTATGTCTGCGGTCCCACAGTCTATGATGATGCACATCTAGGGCACGCGCGAAGCTCGATTGCCTTTGACTTGCTCCGCAGGACACTTATGCTAAATGACTATGAAGTCCTATTTGTCAAAAATATCACCGACATAGATGACAAAATCATCAAAAAAGCCCACTCTCAAGGAGTATCTATACAAGCCCTAGCCCAAACATACACAGATTCTTACCTCAAAGATATGGACGCGCTAAATGTCTTGCCCGCAGACATCACCCCAAAAGCAAGCCAAAATATCGCTCAAATCTCTAATCTTATCCAAACACTACTAGACTCTTCGATAGCCTACAAGCTAGAAAATGGCGATATTTACCTAAGCGTAGAAAAAGATGAAAAATACGGCTCTATAAGCACGAGAGGAAGCCAAGATGATGAAAATCTAGCTAGAATCAAAAATGACAGCCACAAAAAAGATGAGCGTGATTTTGCACTATGGAAAAGCTACAAAGGCGCAGATGATGAGGGCTATGAAAGTCATCTAGGGCTAGGACGACCGGGCTGGCATATCGAGTGTAGCGCGATGATAGAATCTAGCCTTGCATACAGCATAGAAGAAAGCCCTGATTTTGCCATAGACATTCACGGAGGTGGCGCAGATTTGCTATTTCCCCATCACGAAAACGAAGCAAGTCAAACGCGTTGCGCCACAAAAAGAGAGATAGCAAAGTATTGGGTGCATAATGGCTTTGTCAATATCAATGGTGAAAAAATGAGCAAATCGCTTGGCAATAGCTTTTTTATCAAAGACGCGCTAAAGGCATATAGTGGCGAAGTGCTACGCAACTACTTGCTTGGAGTGCATTATAGGGCTGTGCTACATTTTAGTGAGGAGGATTTGCTTTTTAGCAAAAAACGGCTAGATAAAATCTACCGACTAAAAAAGCGCGTAAGCGATTTTGCCAAAGCACAATATTCCAAAGAATCTAGCCAAACTCTACCAAAAACACCCAAAAATGAGTTTTGCAAAGAAATGCTAGAAGCGATGAGTGATGATATGAATGTATCAAAAGCCCTAAGCGTGCTAGAGGAAATGCTAACTAGCGCAAACGCAAGCCTAGATAAAACCCCCAAAGACAAAAATCTAAAATCCCAAATACTACAAAATCTAGCCTTTGTCGAAGAGCTACTAGGTATCGGTGGAGGCGATGAAGTGGCATACTTTCAGCAAGGCATAGATGAAGCACAAAAATCTATCATAGAATCCAAAATCGCCAAAAGAGCGCAAGCAAAAAAAGACAAAGACTTCGCCCTAGCAGATGCACTGCGTGATGAGCTAGCAGATATGGGAATCGCCCTGCTAGACACGCCACAAGGAAGCGTGTGGGAAAAGGTAGAGACACTTTAAGATAGTGCTTGGCATTAGAGCATTTAGCACCAAAAGCACACGACAAATCCTACTGCCAAGTAATATTTCTCATTTGCACTCGGTGTTTTTAGATATGCTTAAAAATACTTGCTATTTATTATGCTTTATCAAAATCCATTTGGCAAAATTTTCAAACAAACAATAATTTTTATGATTTAGTTAAATTTTTTAGATAGAATCTTTGACTTAAACTTAGTAGCGTTATTAGCATTGCTTTTTGGCAATCGCTTGAAAATAACCAAAAACTAAGCCTTAACATTATGTAAGGACTTGAAATGAAACGAGTGAAACTGAAAAAATTGAGCAATTTTCTCATCGTTCGTATCCCTGATGAAATCGCTCAAGAGCTAAACCTAAAAGAAGATAGCGAGCTAGATGTATTTGTGCTAGATGGAAGCGGAATCATAATGCAAAAGCACAAAAGTATCGAGGAAATATGCAGAGGCATAAACTCTACAAATCTCAATATCGCAGCCCAATGGAGCAATAGCGACAACACTCAAAGCAAAGAGTGGTAAAATCAATAAAATAAGGAGAAAAAATGGTAGCAAAAAAATATACACCTGATTTAGGCGATGTAGTGTCGCTAGATTTTATCCCAAGCGAAGAGACAGACACAAGTGAAGCAAACCCTCAAGAAGCAAAAGACATAAAGCCAAAGCAGCGACTAGCAGTCGTGCTAAGTCCCATAACCTACAACAAAGCTAGCGGGCTATGCGTATGCGTGCCTATCACAAGCCAGATTAGGGATTATCCATTTGAAGTGCCTATCACACTCAAAACAAAAATGATGATTCTAGCTGACCAAATAAAAAGCGTGGATTTTGCCCAAAGAAACGCCACCCCCATCACAAAAATACATATCTCCAAAATCTACCAAATCAAAAAACTTCTAGCAAGCCTTTTAGGACTACAATTCGCACTAAACTAAAAATCGCCAAAGCTAAGCACTCCCGCTCTAAGCACGGTTTCTGTGTGGCTTGCCTTCTTTCCTACTGCACTTTGCTTGCCACACTTTCCCTACTATACTTTTTCTACCACAACTTTGCTTGCCACACTTGCCCACCACACTTCGCCCCCACTCTATCAAGCAACTACACTTGCAAACAGCCACTTTCTCTACTTGTGTTCCATTTCGTATTCATCAGTATTATATTTTAGCAACGCAATGAAGCGATAAAAAATATGCACAAATTTGGAGTAGGGCATCATCACAAAAAACGCCAGCACCGTGCTTAGATGAAAATACAGCATATACGCAAGTAGCAGGCTTTGCTTAGACACCATTAGACATAGCCCGCTAAAGCTTGATAAAAACAATATAACTATAAGCACATAGTCCATTCCCACACTTTGAGAATCCTTGATTTCATCATCTGCTTCTAGCTTGATAAATAGCAACCCTAGTGTGCCAACACAAAGCATTATCCCACCGACAAGCCCAAAGATTTTGGGAGCTTGGGTAATGTCATAAGGAGCATTTAGCCCCAAAAAATGCATCC
The DNA here is from genome assembly GCF_003364135.1 of Helicobacter sp. MIT 01-3238. Lineage (NCBI taxonomy): Bacteria > Pseudomonadati > Campylobacterota > Epsilonproteobacteria > Campylobacterales > Helicobacteraceae > Helicobacter > Helicobacter sp. MIT 01-3238. Next base: position 4,682 of record NZ_NXLN01000006.1, on the reverse strand, counting down.
ATATCGCACCTAGATTTGTAGCGATGAAGCAAAACAAAAATCCATAAGCGGTTAGATGATGATAGATTCTACGCGCGTTGCTTCGCAAGGCATTAGGATAGGTGCACCCCTCGCTTTTGTGCCCTCCTAGATAGCGCAGAGATAGCGTATCTTTTAGGCTTTGTGCTATCACTTCAAGTGGTGGTAGTTTTAGCCCTATTGCCTTGCCAAACCTCACAAAGCCAATGGCTAATGCCACAAAGCTAAAGCACCCAACTATCATAAAAATCCCAACCATATATCCATAAGGAATCACAGCAAAAAAGTCGCCCTTTTTTGCCACACTAGCCACTTCACCACCTATGCTGCTAGCCGCTACACTTGCGCTTGGCTCAAACGCACTTGCAAGGCAAAATCCCAAAAAAAGTAGCACAAGCAACACTACGCTACTGATAAGTGCGTTTTTTTCAAACGCCACACTCAAAGGACGCAAAAACGCGTATTTCTTGTAGCTCTCTTGACGAATGGTAGCAAACTGCTGCGGGATAGATACATTAAATTCGTGCGGTGGTGCGTATTGACAATCATAAAAGCACTCACTGCATTGGTGGCAGAGATTTGCTAGATAGTCTATATCTTGTAGGTTAAATTCTCGCTTTTTTTCCATAGCAGGAAATACCGCACACAGCCCCTCACAATAGCGACAAGAATTGCAGATTATGCAGGACTGAAGCGCGTCTGTGTAGGCTTCTTGTGTCTTAGCGCACATTTTGGAAATCGTGTCTTTATCTGCTTGATTTGTATCGCTGACTTGGCTTGTTTGGCTAGCGTCATTTTTGCTTAGCTTTTCAAACGCGCTTGTGCCTATGACTTTGTTAAATACCTGTGATTGCATTGTGTTTTCCTTTGGTTGCGTATTTGTGGTTGCGTATTTGTCTATTTAGATTTTGGGTGGATTATTTGGCTTGTTTGGCAAGCGGTTTTGGGGGCATTTTTGCTATGGCGACTTTTGCGGCATTTGCCCCAGATAGCCTGCCAAACACAGAGCCGATACTCATACCAAACCCAGCTACATAGCCTTGAGTGAGGATATTTCCAGCCATTATCTCCCCTGCAGCAAACAGATTTTCAAACAAGCTATCATCAGCTCTATGCACCTGCGCGTCCATATTGACTTTCACACCCATATAGGTAAATGTAACACCCGGTCGCAATGGATAGCAATAAAATGGTGGAGTGTCGATTTTCAACGCCCAATGCGTTTTTTCTACTTCTAGCCCTTGTGTGTGGCACTCATCTTGTATCGTGTGGTCAAACTTCCCCTCCACCACTTTGGAGTTATACTCATTGATAGTTTTTGTCAGCCGTGCTTCATCTATACTCATTTGCAGATTTTTATCACTATTTATCTTATCTGCTAGCTCGGCTATGGAGTTTGCCACTATGGGTGGGAAAAGTGAGGGCATATACGCGCTTTGCACTTTAGCATCAGTGATAGAATACGCGATTTGCCCCTCTTGCTGCGCCACTAGCCTCCCCCATATCGCATATCGCTTAGGCCAGAAGTCCTCCCCCTCATCATAAAACCTCTCCCCAGCACTATTTACTACGATTCCTAGCGAGACACAATCCACCCGTGAAGCGATACCGCCGTCATATTTTGGTGTGCGAGCATCGATTGCCACCATATGTCCTTGCGTGGGGTCGCCTATGATTTTAGCGTCTATATCTTTTAGGGCTTGTAGCATTTTGCCTTGATTGAACTTCGTCCCACGAATGATAAAATTCCTAGCGCATTCTCCCCACGCTTCTTCTAGCATTTGCAGATTTGACTCAAACCCACCGCTTGCGATGACAAAGGATTTTGCTTGAAATCTAAAATTCTCATTTCGCACTTTATCTAGTGCTATGACTTCTTGCACTTGATTTTCTTTTGGGATTATCTCCACCGCTTCACACTCATAAAAAATCTCTACCCCCAGCTTTTCAGCAGTGAAATAATACGCATTTACAAGGCTTTTGCCCCCACCTAGAAAAAACGCATTTGTTCGCCCAAGATGAAGCGTGCCTCGCATAGAGGGCTGAAATCTCACGCCATTTTTTTTCGCCCACTCTACGATTTGAGGGGTTTTTGAGATGACAAAGCGAGCATATTTTTCATTTGTCTGCCCTTTGGTAACCTTAAACACATCATCAAAAAACTCATCTTCGCTATAACTAGAAGTAAGCACATCAGTAGGCTCATCGTGCATAGAGCGTAGATTTCGTGTGTGTTGGGAGTTGCCACCGCGCCACTTTCTAGGTGAGCTTTCTAGCAAAGCCACCCTTAAGCTAGAATCCTGCTCTTTTGCACTTATAGCAGCGCATAGTGCGGCATTTCCACCGCCGATGATGACTATGTCAAATTCTTTGCATTCCATTTTTTGCTCCTTAAGTTATAGATTTTGTATAAGTCGTTTAAGAAGCGAGGTTATTCATTTGTGTTTTTGGGGTTGTTGCACTCATAGATTCCACCTTTTCTAAACAAAATAAGCGCGGAGATAAATGAGCAAACTGCCGCAAAGCTAAGCCACAGCGCAGGAGAAGCCTTGCTACCTGTGTATTCGATAAGGATAGTTGCCATAGTAGGTGTAAACCCGCCAAATATCCCAACTGCTAGCGAATAAGAAAAAGAAAATCCAAGTGCCTTGACTTGCTTTGGCATTATCTCAGATAGAGAGACTATCATCGCGCCATTATACGCACCAAAGATAAAGCTAAACCACAGCTCCACAAGCACGAGATTGGTAAAAGATACATTATTCACAAGGAAAGTAAGCATAGGATAGGCACTAATCATTCCCAAAAATGTCATCGTAAGCAAGATAGGCTTGCGCCCGATTTTATCCCCCACAAACCCCGAAACAGGTAGCCAAAAAAGATTGCTAAGCCCCACAATCGCCGTAACGATAAACCCATCTAGCCGAGTGAAGTTTAAGATATTTTTGACATAAGTAGGCGTATAAGAAGTGATGAAATAAAATGTAACCGTAGTCATCATCACAAACATAATCCCTAGTATGATGATAGGATAATTCTCAAGCATATTTTTGACTATCGCACCGATATTTTTGCCTGCATTGTGCTTGTGTAGCTTGTCTTTAAACTCTGGCGTTTCATCTAGTGTCCTACGAATGTAGATGATAAAAGGGATAACCAAACAACCAATGATAAAAGGCACTCTCCACCCCCACGCTTCTACAAGCGCATCGCCTATGAAATAGTGTAGCGCAATTCCTATCGCTCCTGCAAAAATCGTAGCGATTTGTTGAGAGCCACTCTGCCAAGAAACATAAAATCCGCGCAAATGCTTAGGGGCGATTTCAGATAGATATACACTTGCCCCACCTACTTCCGCTCCAGCACTAAATCCCTGCAAAAGCCTACCAAGCACCACGATAAGAGGTGCAAAAAAGCCGATAGTATCATAGCCCGGACAAAGCGCGATGATTAGCGTGCCTGCTGCCATTATCGACAAAGTAAGCATAAGCCCTTGCTTACGCCCGTGCTTATCCATATACGCCCCAAGCAGTATCGAGCCTAACGGACGCATAAGAAACCCTAGTCCAAACGCTACAAAACTTTGCAAAATAGAGACAAACTCACTCTCTGCGGGAAAAAAAACTTTTGCGATGATAGCTGCATAAAATCCATACACAGCAAAATCATACATTTCCAAGAAATTGCCACCTGCGACTTTGCAGATATTTTTGGCATCTTGCTTTGCTTTTTGAGAAAACATTTTTACTCCTTGTGGTTGTAATGTGGTGTGGTTTGTGTGGTTACTACGAAGTTGTTTTTGAAGCCATTTCCAAAGTTGTTTCCAAAGTCGCTTCAAAGAAGCACTCATTTTACAAATTTATTTTGTAGTTTTGTCAAATTTTATGTAAATTTTTGCATTTTTCTATGAAAAGTAAGAAAAAGTAAAGCAATATTTTATCACTTTATGGGCTAGCATTTTGCCACCCCATACACCCCTCACACATTCACTAGCTTTGGTGTGGGGTTGTTTGTGAGTTTAGTTGGAGTGTATTTTGCAAGAGTTTATTTCTTAGGTTTAGTTTGTTTAGTTGGCTTAGCTGAAGTGCTTGGCTTTGTAGTGGTTGGTTTGGTAGATTTGGCATTAGTAGGTTTTGTGGGTTTAGTAGGCTTTGCATTAGGTTTTGCATTATTTGGCTTAGTAGCTTTGGTATTTTGCTTGGTGCTAGATTTTGGCACTTTAGGTAGGTTTATCCTTGGTGGAGTAGATTTGGGAGTAGATTTTGCAGCTTTAGCAGCTTTCTTTTGGGCTTTTTGTGCTTCTTTTTGAGCTTGCTTTTGTGCTTTTTTCTCTGCTTTAGTTAGTTCTGGTTTTTGAGATTTGCTAGCTTGGCTAGAATCTTTAGCAGGTGTTTTAGCTAGTGGAGTAGATTTTGCATTATTTGCACTATCAGCCTTAGGTGCTAGGCTTGTAGCTCGTTTGTTGTTTGTAGTTGTTTGATTGCTTGTAGGAGTAGATAGAGTTTTTCTTGCGTTTTTGTTTTTTAGCTTTTGGTATCGGCTAGATTGTCTTGTGGCTCTATTGCTATCCCCCCCAAACTCATACCCTAGTAGCATTCCAGCTTTTAGAATATAGGGTTTGCCCTCTATTATATCTAGCACTCTATCGACAAACACTCCACCTA
>NZ_NXLN01000067.1:0-500 GCF_003364135.1 Helicobacter sp. MIT 01-3238 | reverse complement strand
TTGTGCTTCTTTTTGAGCTTGCTTTTGTGCTTTTTTCTCTGCTTTAGTTAGTTCTGGTTTTTGAGATTTGCTAGCTTGGCTAGAATCTTTAGCAGGTGTCTTAGCTAGTGGAGTAGATTTTGCATTATTTGCACTATCAGCCTTAGGTGCTAGGCTTGTAGCTCGTTTATTGTTTGTAGTTGTTTGGTTGCTTGTAGGAGTAGATAGAGTTTTTCTTGCGTTTTTGTTTTTTAGCTTTTGGTATCGACTAGATTGTCTTGTAGCTCTATTGCTATCCCCCCCAAACTCATACCCTAGTAGCATTCCAGCTTTTAGAATGTAGGGTTTGCCCTCTATTATATCTAGCACTCTATCGACAAACACTCCACCTATATCAGCATTTAGATACAATCTGTTATTGTTTCTTTGCAAAGGAAACTTTTGAGAAAACACAAAGCTAGCAGAATATATAGCATTATTAAAAAATGTAGTGTTTTTATAGTGTGCTCCATTACCCAAAT
>NZ_NXLN01000066.1:0-561 GCF_003364135.1 Helicobacter sp. MIT 01-3238 | reverse complement strand
AATGGTAATATCGTAATCAACGCTGGAGATAACATACAGCCAAACCAAGTCTATCTATTTGAAAATGTTGTAAAAAATGCAGCAAATTCTAGTGACTTAAATAAGCTAGACATTCGCTACTTCCGTCCGGGCACAGGGCTTACGCTAAATGAGGGCACAGACGCTAATGGCAAAAAAGGCTTTGTGGTATCTGCTGACATCGCTACTAGCTATGGAGCAAACCTTATGCGTGCTTTGGTGCTATCTAGCTTGCGCAGAACTGTCAATACGCAAAATATCTTAGATACGATGACGACAAAGACATTCCATAGCGATAGGTATTACAATCAAGAAGTAGAGCTAAGATTGCTTCAATACGATATGTCGCGCCTTACAAATCGCTCTAGCAAATTCTCTAAGCAAACGCGCAAAAACCAAGAGAAGCTAGATAAAGTGCGTGAAAAAATGGCTAAGCTGACTTTGGAGCAATCTAAGGGGCAAAATCTAGATAAGGGCTATAATAACTTTGAAGTCATAGACCAACTAGATGCGATATTTATCCCATACACTGGACGCAGGGAT
>NZ_NXLN01000065.1:0-600 GCF_003364135.1 Helicobacter sp. MIT 01-3238 | reverse complement strand
TATCACTACACCAAATGCCAAAGGCATATCAAATAATCACTACATAGATTTCAACATTAAGCCCAAAGGAGCTATACTAAATAATTCCTTGCAATCTATTACTTCTACTCATCTAGCAGGGTTTATTAGCTCAAACCCACACTTAAAAGATTTCAGTGCTTCTCTTATCCTAAACCAAGTAACCTCTGCAAATCCCTCATACTTACTAGGAATGCTTGAAGTAGCAGGGGATAAAGCAAGTGTGCTTATAGCAAACCCAAATGGAATTGTGTGTAAATCTTGTGGGTTTAGCAATGTAGCAAATCTAGCCTTAAGCACAGCCCTCATAGAGGACAAACTAGCTTTGAATGAGAAATGGCTAAACAACAATACGATAAACACTAATGCTACAAATAGCATAAACAATATAAATACCACAAATAACAATACAGCAAGTGCTTTAAGCAATGCTAATTCTACCCAATCACAACAATCCCACCAATCACTACAAGAGCAGCTAAAGCACAATCTATCTTTGCGAGTGCAAAAAGGACATATCAATATTGATTCACTAAATGCTAGCAACACTACCACACTCACACTTCTATCTAAATCCCTAAA
>NZ_NXLN01000064.1:0-607 GCF_003364135.1 Helicobacter sp. MIT 01-3238 | reverse complement strand
GAATCCACCAACACCCTCATACTCTATAACATTCTCAATAACTATGATGGCACTTATATAAACTATGATTATGGCTTAGGACATCAAGTAGGAGTAGGTGCGTTTAATAACGGAGGATTTGCTCGCTATTATAACTACAACTCAAAAAATGGATTTGACATAGGAGCTAAGCTAAAGATAGCAGTTGCAAATAGATTGTATCTAAGAGGAGTGGCTTATTATACTTATTTTGGTTCTAGCACGCTAGCTAGTCATTCACTTGTATTTGGGCTAGGAGTGCTAAAGAACTTTGATTTTGCACTAGGAAGTAGTGGTAATGTCTTTTGGGTGCTAAATCCTAGTGCAAATCTCTACTATGCTACTACGCTTAAAGGCACATATATGCCTGCTAATCATTTAGGATTTGGCAATGTAGCACTTGATACGGGAGTAAGGATAAAAAACACTTCACTTCTATTGCGAGGAAGTGTAGGAGGAGTGCTAAATTCTTTGAAATCTATTAGTATTGATTTGGGTAATGGAGCACACTATAAAAACACTACATTTTTTAATAATGCTATATATTCTGCTAGCTTTGTGTTTTCTCAAAAGTTTCCTTTGCAAAGAA
>NZ_NXLN01000063.1:0-616 GCF_003364135.1 Helicobacter sp. MIT 01-3238 | reverse complement strand
ATTTAAGCTTTGTGCATACTTTATCACTGATTGAAGTAGTTGCTCTGGTGTTGCGTTTTCAGGTGGAGTGAATTCACCTCCTGTGTTGCCACTGCCTCCCCCTCCGCTAGCTTCTTTTCTAGGGATATATTCTCCTGTTGCGTCTTTGCTTAAACCTGTGTTTTCTAATCTTATGCTTGCGTGTTGAAATTTAACCCTAACCGCATTTGTTTCATCTACACCTACTCCTAGCACTATATCTCCAACTGTCAGCGTAGAGTATCCTCTATAATGTAAAGTAAGAATAAAACTAGTTTTTTGCCCAAAATCATTTATGCCTGATTTTCGTTGTATAACAACTTTACCAATTCTATTAGTAGTTTGTTGTCCTGTCATAAGAGTAAGTGGGCAAGATGGTGTGCCATCCATAACAGTCAAAGTCTCTATATTTAGATTACTGCTTAGTGTAAGTTGTCCGTCTCCACTTAAAATGCAATGTCCTGTATAGTTTGCTCCACTGCAAGTTAATTTGGGTGGTATATCACCACAAGCAGCATAGATAGTTTCTACAAAAATAAACAAAAAAAATATGATAAATTTTTTCATATTAAAAATATTTTTTACTAGATACGATTTG
>NZ_NXLN01000062.1:0-619 GCF_003364135.1 Helicobacter sp. MIT 01-3238 | reverse complement strand
TTCTTGTGGATTACTAAAGAAACTGCGCTACGCTTGTTTTGCCACGCTCACTTTACTCGCTCGCAATGATAAAAAACAGCGCAAAACAACAATGACGAAGCCTTAAGAATCTAAAGATCCCCTAAAATCTAAAACCTAATCTACCCCTCGCTTACCAAATACCTAACCCACCCCCTTAATCCCCCTCCGCAGAGGGAGGGGGAATGGGATACTTCGAGCTACGCCCTTAGTATGACAATGGCATTACCCATCAATGTAATAGACTTTTTTCTTAGACTTCTTTGACTTTTTCTTGGACTTAGACTTCTTGCCTTTTTTGCTCTTTTTGCCCTCTGCTATGGAGCGAGATACAGCATTGCCGTCTTTGTCTGTTACATAGTCAGTTCCGCCGAACCAATACGCGTATTTGAAGTTTAGATTCGTGGTAACGCCGTTAAACCAGTCATTTGTCTTCACATTTGCCCCTTGAATATTTCGCTCTTTGGCAAATGTGCTAGCATAGAATAGTCCATCATAGCCGAAACTTAGCTCGTGGTTTTTCTTTATCATCCAAATCAAATCAAGCCCTAGATTTCCATACACTGCAGGGAGTGTGATTTCGCTAGCGTCTTTTAGGTTA
>NZ_NXLN01000061.1:0-678 GCF_003364135.1 Helicobacter sp. MIT 01-3238 | reverse complement strand
TTCGTCATTGTTGTTTTGCGCTGTTTTTTATCATTGCGAGCGAGTAAAGTGAGCGTGGCAAAACAAGCGTAGCGCAGTTTCTTTAGTAATCCACAAGAAACATTAGCAAACATTATGGATTGCCACGAATTTGCTAACGCATTTGCTCGCAATGACGAACAATCAACGCGTAATGACGAAAGACTTACCCACCCCCAAACCCCCTCCGCAAAGGGAGGGGGTTTAAAGAAGCCAAACACACTTACTCTAAGGGGCTTTTTATTTCTTGTCATACTGAGGTTTGGCACAAACCGAAGTATCTCAAAAAAGATTCCAAATAGATTTTGCAAATCTGCGGCTTTTTCTATGCTTTTTGCAATCTCATATAATTCTTTGAGATATTTCGCTTACGCTCAATATGACAACACAAAATAGCCTAGCAGAATCTAGAGATATTTCGGTTTCTTGCGAAACCTAAATATGACAGATTACAAAAAAGCCAACATAAAAGCAAGTGCTAGCAAAAGGCAAACACGACACAAAAGGCATTTTTACATTTCCTACAGCCATAGCGGTCTACTCGCATCTCCAACTTTGTCAAATGAATAGACTTTGCTTCAAAGCAGGCAAAACCTTAAGCCTAACGCCACATTCTCTCTTGTTGGTGCTAGGAATGAGATTTTGCGCTATGGTTGTGGG
>NZ_NXLN01000060.1:0-908 GCF_003364135.1 Helicobacter sp. MIT 01-3238 | reverse complement strand
AAACTTAGCTCGTGGTTTTTCTTTATCATCCAAATCAAATCAAGCCCTAGATTTCCATACACTGCAGGGAGTGTGATTTCGCTAGCGTCTTTTAGGTTACCGATTTGGATATATGCTTTTTGTTTATTTAGCATATTATACTTTATCCCTGCTTTTAGGTTTGTGCGGAATTTGTTACCAAACATTTTATAGTAGCGCACATGCACACCTAGTTGAGGCAAGTGCCAATAGACATCACTATATCGTTCATCAGCACCTAGCGGGCGATATGAAGTAGCCGTTGTCCCAAAATTTACGATAGGCTTTGTAATGATAGACTTTGTAGAAGCCATCATATCATAGCTTAGGCTTACTTCAGGGCTTACATAGCTGTTGCGCTTGAATTGATAAAATGTAAGCCCACCTTTGAGCTCTGCACCTAGATTATACACTAGAGGCATAGATACATTTTTTGCATTGTTTGCTAGCTTTAGCTCAAACGCACCTGCTTTTGCCGTGAAGTTTGGCATATCTATCCCAGCGCGCACGCTACCTTTGATAAATGCTTCCCACACTTTAGAAGTGATAGAGAATGACTTAAAGTAGTTTAGCCCTGCTTGGAGTGAGTTTGTCTGTATGCGAGTATCTACTCCACCTGTTAGCTCTGTATCAGTATTTACAAACTCATAGCCCAAAAACGCACCGATGATACCAGAAGAGCGTAGGTTTCGCTGCATACCAAGTAGTGCACCGCCTGCGTATTCTTGCGCTTGGGAAGTTCCCAAATCCACATAGCTATGTGTCGCATAAGGCACAGCGAAAAATCTCCAATCCCTGCGTCCAGTGTATGGGATAAATATCGCATCTAGTTGGTCTATGACTTCAAAGTTATTATAGCCCTTATCTAGATTTTGCCCCTTAGATTGCTC
>NZ_NXLN01000005.1:0-107018 GCF_003364135.1 Helicobacter sp. MIT 01-3238 | reverse complement strand
ATTTGGGTAATGGAGCACACTATAAAAACACTACATTTTTTAATAATGCTATATATTCTGCTAGCTTTGTGTTTTCTCAAAAGTTTCCTTTGCAAAGAAGCAATGGTAAATTGTATCTAAATGCTGATATAGGTGGAGTGTTTGTCGATAGAGTGCTAGATATAATAGAGGGCAAACCCTATATTCTAAAAGCTGGAATGCTACTAGGGTATGAGTTTGGGGGGGATAAAGGTGCAAATAAAAGTGGAAGCAAAAAAGCAAACAAAGGCACAAGCAGGTATAAAAAACTATACAAAAGAAAAAAACGCAAAACAAGAAAATCTAATGCCTTACCAAATAATTCAAAAAGCGATAACATAGAACACAAAAACACCACACAGCCCAAAAAAATCACCACCAAAAAATCTCGCAAAAAAGGCAGGAAAAAACGCAAGACAAAGAAATAACACAGCTTGCAAACTTCAACTACAAAAATACATTTTTGCTATATAATTTCGTTTTGACTAAAGCGGTGTTTAGGCATAAACTTATCAAATAAAAATAAGGCAAAAAATGGCAAATATGATAAAAGTAGGGATTTTGGGTGCGAGTGGATATAGCGCAAATGAGCTTGTAAGACTTTTGTGCACACACCCACAAGCACAGATTATCTGGCTTGGCTCTCAAAGTTTTGATGGGAAGCCATACACAAGAGCGTATCAAAACTTTTTTGAAATCTTGCCTTTGGAGTGCATAAATGGGGAAAATCTAGCGCAGCTTGCCAAGCAAATTGATGTGCTTTTTTGCGCGACACCGCATAATTTTTGTGCCAAGATTTTAGATGAGGGCATACTAGATTGCACCAAAGTGATTGATTTGAGTGCGGATTTTCGATTGGAAAATCCAAGTGTTTTTGAGCAGTGGTATCACGCTCCTCATAGCAATCCAAATCTACTAAAAGAGGCTGTATATGGGCTTTGTGAGCTAAATAGAGAGCAAATCAAATCCGCTAGGTTAATCGCAAATCCGGGCTGCTATCCTACTTGTGCTGCTTTAGCCCTAGCCCCGCTTCTATCCTCAAAATCAAAACTTGATAAATATAGCGCAAAACCTAGCATAGACATTTCTAGCATACTCATAGATGCAAAATCTGGCGTATCAGGTGCGGGTAGAGGCACAAAAATCGATACGCTTTTTTGCGAGGTGAATGAAAACTTCAAAGCCTACTCTATCGCTTCTCATCGCCACACACCCGAAATCGAGCAAACTCTCTCAAAACTAGCAAAAGAGCCAATCACACTTAGCTTCACTCCTCATTTAGTGCCGATGAATCGCGGGATATTTGCCACAATCTATGCTTCGCCAAGTGAGAATTTTGCAAAAGAGCTACACAAAGCAGATTCTCCTAAAAACTTGCTAACACAAGTTTATAAAGATTTTTATGAGGGGGAAAGATTTGTGCGGATTTTGGAAGCGGATATGAGTGTGCAAACGCGCTGGGTAGAGGGTAGTAATTTTGTCGATATTGCGCCGTATTTTGACACGCGCACAAACCGCATAATCATCACTGCTACGCTAGATAACCTCATCAAAGGTGCGGCTGGGCAGGCTGTGCAAAATATGAATTTACTCTTTGGAATCAGTGAACACACAGGGCTTGAAGCTGTGCCGTTATTTCCATAAATGTGGCTAAAACCTAAAAATCAAAAGTGCAAAAAAATGCAAAATCAGCACATTATCCATATCCGCCCTATGAGTATTGATGACTATGAAGCGGTGGCTCATTTGTGGGCGCATATTGAGGGGTTTTATATCCGCAGTGTAGATGACTCGCGTGAGGGGATAGAGAGATTTCTAAAGCGCAATCCAAATCTTAGCGTTGTCGCAGAAATAACAAGCCAAAAAGATAAGCAGGGTAGCGATTTGGTGCTTAGAGGTTTGGCACTTCAAGACAAAGAAAGCAAGCCAAAAATCGTAGGCTCTATCTTGTGCGGACACGATGGACGCTATGGAAGTATTTATCACGCTTGCGTGCATAAAGATTTCCGCTTGCAAGGTATCGGCAAATCTATGGTGGCTTACGCGCTAGAGGGGTTTAAGAGGGAGTGTATCACTTCGATTGCGCTTATTGCGTTTAGCGAAAATCTAATCGGCAATGCCTTTTGGAAAACACAAGGCTGGGATTTGCGAACAAATACTAATCGCTATGAGCTAAGCCTAAATACACAAAACACGCTTACCAAAATCTAAAATATTGCCTAAAATATTGCGTGGAAAGATTTTGGGGAAATTTTTGTGATATTTTTTAAGGAAATATTGGCAATTTTTAAGGCTTTTACTACTTTTGATAAGACTCTTTAGCAAAAGCAAAATCTAAAAATTGCTAAAACTTAAGTTTTGTAGTGTAAAATCTCACAAATTTTTGGCACGATTTTGGCACACGATTTGGGGGCAACTCTAGCAAAGGCACAAAAGGTTTTGCTACATAAGACTCTAAGGAGATAAAATGAACTCATCAAATCTAAAAAATACTTCCACAGATTCGCAACACTCTAGCTCACAAAATCCTAGCTTGCAAAACAATGACTTACAAAACGATACTTTGCAACAAAATAATTTGCAAAATCCTGCAAAAAATCCACCTCTAACCCCTAGTCAAATCGTGCAAAATCTACGCTCCAGCAATACAAAAACGACAAGCACACCAAAGCCAAATATAGCAAAATCTACCCCAAAATCACGCACAAAGTCTAGCACAAAGTCCACACCCAAAACCACTCCAAAATCCAAACCAAGCATAAAATCCACCACGACATTTCATCTAAAGCTCCTAAAAGCAAAAACCAATGCAAATACAGCTACAAACGCCACAAAGATACTTACAAAATCCACCCAAAAATCTATCAAGGATTTTGCTCCAAAAATGCGAATGCTAAAAAAAGGCTTAGAAATCCTGCCCTCATTTGAGTTTGCGGGGGTAAAAGCTGGCGTGAAGTATAAAGATAGGCTTGATATGGCACTACTTTATAGTGCTACTCCTTGTGTGGCTGCGGGGGTTTTCACGCACAATAAGGTGCGGGCTGCCTGCGTAGAATACAACATAGAGCGACTAAAAGACACGCCCTACTTTCACTCTGTCATCATAAATGCAGGTAACGCAAATGCTTGCACAGGAGAGAGAGGCAAAAAAGACTGCTTAGAGAGTGCGCTAAGTGCGAGTATCGCGCTAGATATAGATTTTCACTCTACGCTTTTGGCTTCCACAGGGGTGATTGGCGTGCCTTTACCAATGCCAAAAATAAAAAAAGGAATCCTAAGCCTTGCCAAAGCAAAAGGCTCTAGTGAGGTTTGCGCAAGCAATGCAGCAAAAGCGATAATGACGACAGACACACACCAAAAGCAATGCTCGCTAGAGTTTAGAAGCAAAAATGGCTCAAAAATCCGCTTAGCTGGCATAGCTAAAGGTAGCGGAATGATACACCCAAATATGGCGACATTGCTTGGGTTTGTCATCACTGATATAAGCATCTCTCAAAAACTCCTCCAAAAAGCCCTAAAAAAAGTAACCAAAAATACCTTTAATATGATAAGCGTGGATAGGGACACTTCGACAAATGATATGGTGCTAGCCCTTAGCAACAAAACCGCAAAAAATGAGCTCATAGTCGATGAGAGGAGCGTGGATTATAAGTCGTTTGTGCAAGGGCTTATGATGATATGTGATGAGCTATCTCGCCAAATCGCAAAAGACGGCGAGGGAGCAAGCAAGCTAATCACTGCTAGCGTGCAAAATGCTCCAAGCAAGCGCGTAGCACGCAAACTAGCAAAATCCATAATCAGCTCAAATCTTGTAAAGTGTGCGGTGTATGGCAATGATGCAAATTGGGGTAGAATCCTGTGTGCTATGGGATATGCAGGGGTTGAATTCCCAAAAGAAAAGTTGGATTTAAAAATCACAAGCAAAGGTGGGGAAATCATCATAATGAAAAATGGGCAAGCCTTGCAAATCAATGAAAAAAAAGCAACAAGGATTTTAGGATTTGATGAAGTAAGCATAATCGCTGATTTAAAAAACACAAATAGTGCAAAATCTGCAAAGGCTTATGGCTGTGATTTGACACCGCAATACATTTCGATAAATGCGGATTATCGCTCATAGATTTCTAAGGGATTTGTAGGTTTTTTTAAGTGAATTGCAAGTGGGTTACTAGATAGAGTTTTGTTAGGATTGTTTTTAAGGAAAAATGATGAAATTTGATGAGTTGCTACAAACAAGTCAGTTTTTGATGGGCTGTATGAAAGCAGGGGCGAAGCTAGCACCAATCCTTGCTAAAAGGGACAGGGCAATGTTTGTGCGACACAGCAAGGGAGCTGGAGGGGATATAAGTATCGGGGCGGATTTGCTGTGTGAGGAGGAGTTTGGGGAGGCACTGCTTGGTATTGCAAGCCTTGATTCTGAAGAGGGGGGGCTTATAAAATGCAGGGGGGAGTCAAGTGATATTATCGTGCTAGACCCGCTTGATGGCAGTGATAACTATCTCTCAAACATTCCCTACTATGGTGCTTCTTTGGCGCTTTGTGATAAAGATGGCAATGTAAAAGAAGCGTGCATTATGAATTTTTGCAGTGGCGAGGTATTCTATGATAGAGCGGACTCTAAGCGGGATTGCAAACCCTCAAACACTCAAAATTCGCTAGATGAGATTTCTCCCCCATATACAAAACTTCATCTATTTAGAGAGGAGATTTTGCGCCCAAAACCTATCGCCGATGATAAAAACACACAGCCCCTACAACCCCCAAAATGTGGAATCTTTGAGCGGGCGTATTGCAATCCTAGCGTGGTGGCAAAGCTACACAATCACAAGGTTAAATTTCGCTCACTAGGTGCGGGTGCGCTATCTTGGGCGTATTGCTTGGAGGGGAGGTTTTTGCTTCTTGGGGGGAAAAGTAGGCGATATGACGCTAAAGCTGGACAGTTTTTGGCTCGGGACTTGCATATCAGGGAAATAGTGGATAAAAATGGTGCGTTCTTTTTGCTTGTCAGCAAGTATAAAGAAATTTTTGATATGATTTCAGGGATTGTTTTGGACTAAAGCAGATTCAAAAATCAATTCTTAAGTAATTTTTAGGCAATCTTTGACAAACACACGCTAAGAACACCAATCCCACAAATACAACAAAACAAGATAGAGTATAAGGAGAGAGAATGGGTTTTGTAGATTTTCTAAAAAACCTCAAACGCGATGAAGAAAGAAGTGCTAAAGATACTTCAAGCCATTGGGTGAAATGCGACAAATGCGGCTCGCTAATGTATTATAAAGAAGTTTATGAGCACGGACAAGTCTGCCCCAAATGCAATCATCACTTTAGAATATCGGCAAATGAGAGAATCAATCTGCTTTGTGATGATGGGAGTTTTGTAGAATTTGATAAGGGATTAGCCCCTGTTGACCCGCTTGATTTTGTCGATAAAGAAAGCTACAAGGCAAGGGTAAAAAAATACACCCAAAAAACAGGGCGTCCTAGCTCTGTCATCGCAGGCGAGGGCTTGATAGAAAAAGTCCCATTTCAAATCGTGGTATTTGATTTTGCGTTTATGGGGGGGAGCTTGGGCTCGGTAGAGGGAGAGAAAATCGTCCGAGCGATAAGTAGGGCGTGTGAGAAAAAGCACTCACTGCTTATCGTATCTACAAGCGGTGGAGCTAGAATGCAAGAATCCACTTACTCACTTATGCAAATGGCAAAGACTTCTGCTGCGCTAAATCGCTTAAGCGAGCATTCATTGCCGTTTTTTTCTGTGCTTACAGACCCGACTTTTGGCGGGGTGAGTGCTAGTTTTGCTTTTTTGGGGGATATTATCATCGCAGAGCCCGGAGCGATGATAGGCTTTGCAGGAGCAAGAGTGATTAAGCAAACTATCGGCGCGGATTTGCCAGAGGGCTTTCAGACGGCGGAGTTTTTGCTTGAGCACGGGCTTATTGATATGGTGGTAGCACGAGGCGATTTGCGCAAGACGCTAAAAGATTTGAGCTTGTATCTCAATCCTTATGGCTATGAAAATCCT
The DNA here is from genome assembly GCF_003364135.1 of Helicobacter sp. MIT 01-3238. Lineage (NCBI taxonomy): Bacteria > Pseudomonadati > Campylobacterota > Epsilonproteobacteria > Campylobacterales > Helicobacteraceae > Helicobacter > Helicobacter sp. MIT 01-3238. The sequence continues at coordinate 100,972 of NZ_NXLN01000005.1, read as the reverse complement.
GCTTTACACCATATCTAAGTCGATGCCTATGACACCGCTAGAGTGGCATTACCAAAAGCTGTGCCAAACATTTAATGCAAGTGTGTGTGTAGAATCAATATTTAACACCGACATAGATAGCGCACACAAAGTCGCTCACAAGCACAACAAAAGCCAAAAATGGCAAAATCAAAAACTAAAAAGAGCGCAAAACTCACAGCAAAACAAAAGTGCAAGCCTAGCTCAAGCAGCATATACAAAAGCCTTTAGCCCACTGCTTGGGACAAAGGCGGATTCTATCGCACTTCACCCTAGAGGAATGAAACTTGATAGCATTCAATTCTCACAGCTTGTCGATAGCGTGAGGCAGTCTAAAGCGGATTTACGCTTTTTTATCGCGGGTCCTTATGGATTTGATGATGAGTTTATCTCTAAAACAAGTGCGATTAGCCTTAGTGATTTGACATTCTCGCACAAAATCGTTCGCGTTGTTTTGCTAGAGCAAATCTATCGTGCTCTAAGCATTATCCACCACCACCCATACCACAAATAAGGAGCAAAAATGCCACACAAAAAGTGCGCAAAACAGAATACAAAACGCCAAACAAAAACGAAGTTTAAGGAGTTTGAAAATATTTTGGAGATTAGGCATAAAAGTCTATTAGAGATTTTGGATTCTAGAAATGGTAATATCAAAGATTTGCACTCTAGTGCTCTAAAAGATGATAGCGATTTGGCAGTGGCACATATTCAAGGGCAGCTTGATTGTCTCATTATTGAAAAATATGCTTTAGAATTGCAAGAGGTAGAGAGCTCGTTGCAAAAGATTGCAGATGGCACTTATGGGATTTGTGAAATGTGTGATGATGAGATAAGCACAGATAGACTGCGTGCTAAGCCTCACGCACGATATTGTATCGACTGCCGTGAAGTCTATGAGAAATCCCAAAGAGTAGCCAAAAATGACAAAGCAAATGATGATAAAGCAACTAAGTCTGTGGCGAAGTCTTGGTAGGAATCTTTGCAAAATCAAATTTTGGCGTGAAGTATTGCAAGATTTTCGCTCTTTTGGTAGCGTTTGGGACTGAAGTGCGAGGCTAGGTGCTTAAAAGAAGTGTCGGGTGCTTTAGAAATGTTTGAAATCAAAGTAGAGGAGTTAGATTGAAGTTTAAATACTACGCGTTGTTTTCGCTGTTTTTTATCATCGCTGTGTATATCGGAGCATACACTATCACTGACACACAAGAATATAGTGCGTTTGGTATGAGCCTGCATATCGCTGTATGGATAGTGCTGATTTTGGTGGTGTTTTTTGTGTATAGCTCGCTATTTTTTGCGTATAGCTGGGTGCGCTCGCTTATCGTGCGCAGAAATAACTATGAGGATTTGGACTCTCTAATCTCTCAAGTGCTTTTCCAAGCCACGCAAAATGCCCATCCACAAAACACTTATCCAACAATAGATGAGATACACTCTAGCACGCAAGATGCCAAAAGTGCCAATACCGCGCAAGAAAAAACAGCAGGGCAAATAGTCCAAAGTAGCACGCTGCAAAATCCACAAAAAAGCATAGGGCAAAATCTGCTAAAAAATCCAAAGCAAAGCCTAAATGACATCGCAGATACTGCCTCTCTCATAGCAAACGCCCTAAAAATACGCTCAAAACTTTTTGAAAATTTTTCTAAAAGAGTTGCTAAGCCATCTCCAAGTGCGATAAAAAACCCGCATTTGCGCACTCTATCGCTTATCATATCTCGCTTTGAGCTACTGCCAAATTTAGGCTCACAAGAGTGCGGAAACTCCCGCATAGACAAACTTTTGGCACGACTTGTAAGCATCAGTAACGGAAAATATGAGGAGATAAACAAATATCACTTAGAAAAAGATTCTCCGTTTGTGGTGAAAAATTGGCAAAACTATGCTCTTAAAAGTGCCAAAAATGCCCTTGAAGTGATAAAGGACCCGACTAAGCCTTTGCTATCTCGCCGATTTGCGCTTGGGATTATCTGTGAGGGTGGTGTGCCAAAAGAGATAAAAAAAGCCCTTGAAGTCCAAGACTACCTTGATAAACCCTCTTTGCACAATGCCTTGCAAACTTGCCTTGCGCTAGAATCTTGCCCGCTAGATTCTAGTCAAATCATAGATTTGGGCGAGGGAGTGGGGTTTGATGGTGATGATTATTTGGCTCTAGCAAAGTCTACGCACGCCAAGCTAAGCCCTGATAAATGGCTAAGAATCTTTAGTGATTTGAGCGATAAAAGCGAGAGGGTGCATAAGGCGTTTGTGTATGTGCTACTTGAACTAGAGATGATAGATAGAGCGCAAAGCGAGATAAAATCTAGCCGAAATAGCGAGGATATGCGCGGGGTTGTGGCATATATGGAGCTAAAGAGGATAAGCAAAGAAAGCTATCCGCTAAAAATGTTTATCTAGCTTAGCTTTGGGTAGTGGTTTTGGATAGTGAGATTTTGCCACAAGGCACGCTAGAAAGCCCGCTATAAAAAGCATTGTGCAAAAATCTTGTGAAATATTCTTGTGTGATATTTGGCTAAAATCTCGGGCTAGCTTTGGATATTGCTTGGGTTTGTCCTATCTCATCTTATGTTTTTGCTTATGTCTTTTATGTATAGCCACCACTTTTAGCCTTTCGCACAACTCCTAACAACACCAAAAAGGAAATCCATAATGAAAGACAATCTAACACAAACTCAAAACACAACCCAAAGCATAACTATGGAAGTTGTCCAAAAAGTGCTAAGCAAAAACGACAAAAAAGCCCTGCAAATGCGTGAGTTATACGCGCAAGATGGGCTATATGTGATAAACCTTATGAGCTCTGCAGGCAGTGGAAAAACGACATTTTTAGAAACCCTTGCAGAATCTAGCGCAAAATCTAGTGATTTTGGGTTTGCCGTTATTGAGGGAGATTTGCAGACAAATCGCGATGCTGATAGGCTAAAAGCAAAAGGCATAAACGCTTATCAAATCCTCACAGGCGAAGCCTGCCACCTAGATGCTACAATGATAGAGGAGGCATATCATCATCTAAAATCTAGCAATGCTTTAGAGAGTGTAGGCTATCTGTTTATTGAAAATGTCGGCAATCTTGTGTGTCCAGCGAGCTACAATCTCGGTGCGGATATAAATATCGTGCTTTTATCCACGCCAGAGGGCGATGACAAGGTGCTAAAGTATCCTACGATGTTTTTGTGTGCAGACGCACTTATCATTTCCAAAGCAGACTTGATAGAGCATTTTGGCTTTGATTTGGAGCGGGTAAAGAGTGATTTGGCTAAGCTAAAAAAAGGCATTCCTATCTTTCTCACAAGCAAAGATGACATAGATTCTATCCAAAAAGTGCGCACTTTTATTGTGGAATGCAAAATGAAAGGGTATCATTCCAAACATAAGTTTTAGGATTTTTGTGCCAAATGTCTAACAAAAAGGAGAGTAAATGTGTCTAGCTATCCCATCAAAAGTCATATCCATAGACAAATCTAGCAATACCGCCACCATAGAGACGCTAGGCGTTAGCCGCGAGGCAAGCCTAGATTTGATGCAAGATGAAGTCCAAGTGGGGGAATATGTGCTATTGCATATCGGCTATGTGATGAGCAAGATTGATACACAATCCGCGCTAGAATCCATAAAGCTATATGAGGAAATAGTAGCAAGTATGGACGATGATGAATACATAGATGAGCAATATGACACAGCGCAAAAAACGCAATAAAATCACAAAAGCCATAAAGGAGAGTAGATGAAAAATCACAGACATACAAATGGTGGATTTTGGCTAGTGGCTTGCTTTGCTTTGGGGCTTGGCTCTGCTAGTATAGCTCAAGCAAAAGAATGTGAGCTAGGCACTAAGACAAAGCACTACAAAACCCACATAGGCAAAAGCGGGCGTCAAAGTATCGTAGAGTTTTTCACAAAAAGCAATGGTAGCAAAACCAAAATCTACGCCTATGGCTATGCCAATGTCGATGGTAGCGGACCCAAAAAAGACATAAAAAACCCAAATCCAAAGTTAAGAGAGCGCGTGGATAAAGGTGCGGTGTTTGTCTATGGGCTATCAAAATCTGCTGATGAGTGCGTATATGAGGGCGGAGAGGTGTATAACTACGATGATGGCAAGACTTACTACCTAAAAATTACCATAGAATCTAATGGCAATCTATCACTAAGGGCAAGCCTAGATAAAAAGGGGTGGTTAGGGGAAAGCCTTACTTGGACGCCACTAAGCCCACAAGACATAGCCAAGTATGAGGGCGAAAAGCCAGATTTCGCCGTAGTCGAGGAGTCTTATAGTAGCTTGCCAAGCGAGTTTAAGCCATAAGATTTTGGGTGCATTTTAGATTCACATATTTTTTAAGGATAGGGCAATGTCTAGCAAAGATTCTACTCCAAATGCTTCTGCAAGTGCTTTTGCAAACGCTCCTGCAAAAACTTCAGCCACTTTAAGCACTTCTCTTTTGCTAGATGGATTTCGCCAAAAAGACGCTATTCTAGCCCTATCAAAGCAAATCCACAAACTAGCCAAAAATCTAAAAACTCCACTAAAAATGATGGAAGTGTGTGGAGGGCATACTCACACGCTTATGCGCTATGGGCTAAAGGGGCTTTTGCCAAGCAATATTGAGTGCATACACGGACCGGGCTGCCCTGTATGTGTGATGCCAAAATCTCGCATAAACCAAGCATACACTATCGCTATGCAGCCAAATGTGATTTTGCTAACGCTTGGCGATATGCTAAAAGTCCCGGGGAGTAATGGCTCTCTCCAAGATGCCCGTGCCAAAGGCGCAGATGTGAGGTTTCTCTACTCGCCTAGCCAAGCCCTGCAAATCGCTCTAAAAAATCCAAGCAAAAAAGTCGTGTTTTTTGCTATCGGGTTTGAGACGACTACGCCTATGAGTGCCGCACTACTATCTCGCGCCATAGAAGCAAAATGCCAAAATCTATTTTTTCATATCAATCATATTCTAGTCCCTCCACCGCTAGAAGCCATACTAGATTCCAAAGATTGTGCTATAAACGCGCTTATCGCTCCATCTCACGTAAGTGTCATCACAGGTGCGAAAATCTACAAACCATTGCTAGAGAAATATCGCATTCCAATCGTGGTGAGTGGCTTTGAGCCTGTGGATATGATGCAAAGTATCGCTATGCTAGCTAGCCAAGCAAATGACATACAAACCCACAATGCAAACCCAAAGCTAGAAGTGCAATACACCCGCGTAGTAAATATGCAGGGCAATCAAAAAGCACAAGAACTAGTAAATACATTTTTTGAAATCGCACCTAGCTTTGAGTGGAGGGGGCTAGGCGAAGTGCCAAACTCTAGCTTAAGATTGCGCAAAGAGTATCGTGCTTATGATGCAGTGCGTGAGTTTGAAGAGGTTTTAGATTTTACCCCCATAGCAGATAACAAATCTTGTCGCTGTGGGGATATACTGCGCGGGGTGGCAAAGCCACTAGATTGCAAGGTATTTGGCAAATCTTGTATCCCTAGCCACCCACTAGGAAGCTGTATGGTAAGCTCTGAGGGGGCTTGCGCGGCTTATTATAAATACGGAGCGTGCTAGGTTTGCAAAAATTGCAAAAAAATTTTTTTAGGAAAATTTTGTAGGTGGATTTTGTGATTTGCTTTTGTGGTTTGCGTTGGCAATTTGCTTTTAGCAATTTAGGCTTATTGGGGGCAAACTTTTGGCAAGCGAGCATTGCACTAAGCTTTTTTGAGGTATTTTTTGGCTACAATAGCGTTTTTTTAAGCATTTTAGATTTTGCTTAAAAAGCCTAAAAACTTGCCTATAAACTTTAGTAAAGGACACTAAATGGACTATAAAGACACTTTGTTGTTGCCAAAGACAGATTTCCCAATGCGGGGCAATCTACCCCAAAATGAACCAAAAATCTATGAAAAATGGCAAAAAGATTGCGCAGCTTATCACAAAATGCGCTCCTTGCGTGCTACAAATACTCATAATCCACAAAAGACTTTCACTCTACACGATGGACCTCCCTATGCAAATGGCAATCTCCACATAGGGCACGCGCTAAATAAAATCCTAAAAGATATTGTCATAAAGACACATTTTTTTAATGGCGATTCGGTGCGCTATACACCGGGCTGGGACTGCCACGGACTGCCCATAGAACAGCAAGTAGAAAAATCACTTGGCAAAGATGCACAAGGAAAGGCAAAAAAAGACACTCTGCCAAAATCTAAAATCCGCGAGCTATGTCGCGCTCACGCTGCTAAATATCTCGCAATCCAAGCAGATGAATTTAAGCAAATGGGGGTTTTGGGGGATTTTGAAAATCCATATAAAACTATGGATTTTGCCTTTGAGGCAAATATCTATCGCACGCTTTGTGAGGTGGCAAAAAAGGGCTTGCTAGCCACTCGCTCTAAGCCGATATTTTGGAGCTGGGCAGCTAGAAGTGCGCTAGCTGAAGCGGAAGTGGAGTATAAAGACAAAGAGGATTATAGTATTTTTGTGGGATTTTCTCTCACGCAAGAATCAAAGCAAAAACTCACCCTAGAGTCAAATAAAGAGATAAAAGCAGTGATATGGACTACCACGCCTTGGACGCTTCTATCAAATCAAGCTATCGCGCTAAATCCAAATGAAATCTATGTCATCACAGAAGAGGGATATTTGCTAGCAAAACCACTGCTAGATTCTCTAATCGACAAAGGCATAACAAAAGGCGAGATTCTCAAAGAAGTCTATGCAAAAGAGCTAGAATACTGCGAAGCGATAAACCCGCTAAATGAGCGAAAATCTGTGATTTTGCTAGGCGAGCACGTGCTTATGGAGGGGGGAAGTGGGCTTGTGCATACCGCGCCCGGACACGGCGAAGATGACTATTTCTTGTGGCTAAAATACGCCGATGAAGCAAAAATGGCAAAATACAATCCTACGCAGATTTTGATGCCCGTGAATGATAAAGGCTGCTATGATGAGAGTGTGTGTGAGCTACTGCCTAGTAGCGTGGCAAATGATTTTGTTGGCTTGCATATTTTTAAGGCAAATGAGAAAATCCTAGAGCTACTAGGGGAGAATCTCATCTCTTGCTCCAAATTTGTCCACTCATATCCGCACTGCTGGCGCACACACGAGCCTGTGATATATCGTGCAACAAAGCAGTGGTTTATCCTAATGGATAAGCCATTTTTAGATGGCAAGTCTTTGCGAGAAGTCGCGCTAAAGGCGATAGATGAGACTAGATTTTATCCTGCAAGCGGACGCAATCGCATAAATGCTATGATAGAGAATCGCCCTGATTGGTGTATCTCTAGACAGCGTGATTGGGGAGTTCCTATCGCGTTTTTTATCGACAAAGAAAGCGGCGAGCCACTGCTAGATGAAGATGTGCTAGAATCTATCGCAAAAATATTTGAAAAAGAGGGCTGTGATGCGTGGTGGGACAAAGAGATAGAAGAGCTACTTCCCTCAAGCTACAAATCTCAAGCGCACAAATACGAAAAATGCGAGCATATACTAGATGTGTGGTTTGATAGCGGTAGCACTTGGAATGCCGTGCTAAAAAGCGGAATCTATGATGCAGGAGAATATCCTAGTGATATGTATTTGGAGGGGAGCGACCAGCATAGAGGGTGGTTTCAAAGCTCTCTTTTGCTAAGCTGTGCTTTGCAAGGGCGTGCACCGTATAAAGCCGTGCTTACTCACGGATTTACAATGGATGCAAATGGGCAAAAAATGAGCAAATCAAAGGGCAATGTAGTCCTACCTCAAGAGGTGCTAAAGCAATATGGTAGCGAGATTTTGCGACTTTGGGTAGCACTAAGTGATTATCAAAATGACCAAAAAATTTCAAATGACATACTAAAGCAAGTAAGCGAGCAGTATAAAAAAATCCGCAATACTATTAGATTCCTTATGGCAAATGTGAGCGATTTGGATTGCTTGGCTAAAGAGAGTGATTTAGGACAGATAGATAGGTTTATTTTAAGCAGGGCTTTTAGCGCGTTTAGTCAAGCTAGGGCGCATTTCAAAGAGTATAATTTCATCAGTGCTATGCAGATTCTCTCATATTTCATTAGCAATGAGCTAAGCGGAATCTACTTGGATTTGTGCAAAGATAGCTTGTATTGTGATAAAAAAAATGGCAAAGAGAGAGTGGCACACCAAAGCGTAATGGCAGTGATTTTAAGCCATTTGTGTCATTTGCTAGCACCTGTGCTTACCTACACCATAGAGGAAGCACTCTCTTTTGCGCCTAAGATTTTGGGTGTAGGAGGAGAATTTGGCGTTTTTGAGATTGCCCCACTAGAATCTTACAAAGAGATTGCTAGTGATAGGGAAAATGTAGATTTTATCCTGCTGCTTGAGCTACGAAATAAATTTAACGAAACGCTTGATAGCCTAAAAAAAGACGGAGTAGTAAAATCAGGGCTTGAGCTTTGTGTGGTGGGGGATTTTGGCGATTTCAAAGAAAGTGCTAAGTGGCTTATAGTAAGTGAAGAGGGCAAAAAGCTTGGCGAAAAAATCTCCACAATAGAGATAGAGGGCAAAATCTATGCTATCCACAAAAGTGGCGAGTGCAAATGCGAGCGGTGCTGGCGATATATGGCAAGCTCTAGTGGCGGGCTATGTGAGCGGTGTGAAAAAATCGCTGGGAAATGATGTTTTAGAGTTTGTTTAGTAAGATAATTTAGTAAATGTCAAAAGTATCAAAAGCGCGACAATGAAAACACAAAATATCGCTATCATCGACTACGGAGCGGGAAATCTAGGAAGTGTGAGAAATTCATTTGCATATCTTGGTGCTTGCCTTGCCATAGAGTCTAGCCCGCACAAATTGTGTGATTATGACAAAGTGATTTTGCCCGGTGTGGGTGCGTTTGGCGATGTGGTGGGGCTAGTTAGGAAAAGTGGGTTTGATGAAGCGATAGCAGAGTTTGTCAAAAGTGGCAAATATATGCTTGGAATCTGTGTGGGTATGCAGCTACTTTTTGAGCGAAGCTATGAGTTTGGAGAGCATAGAGGGCTAGGGCTTTTAAAAGGCGAGATTGTGAAGTTTGGGGAGGATTTGCGCACGCCTCATATCGGGTGGAATCAAAACTTTTTTGCTAATGAGGATGCAAACTTGGATAAGCAAAAGATTTGCGCGCTTCCTCACTCGCTTTTAGATACCGTGCCAAATGGTGCGTATCTTTACTTTGTGCATTCATATTATGCGAGCAATGTCGATGAGAGAGATGTTTTGGCGTGGTGTAAATATAGCGAGCCTAGCAAGAGCCACAAAAAAAGTGAGGTAGAAGCCACTAGGTTTCCCTCTATTGTCGCAAAAGATAATGTGCTAGGTATCCAAGCCCACCCCGAAAAAAGCCACAAAATCGGCTTGCAAATTTTGCAAAACTTTTTATCGCTTTAAGTTGCTTTACTATAAGGGCGTGGCTTTGTAAGCAAAATCTTGTGTTTTTTGCTTAAAGAAATTTTGCTAAAATCTCAACTATGTAAATCTACTAGGTGCATAAATCTTATAAGGAGTGAAAATGGCGTGTGTTTTACAAATCGGAGCAGGTGGCGTAGGTGGCGTGGTGGCGCACAAAATGGCGATAAATCGCGCTGAATCTGGTGGTGTGTTTTCGCGCATTATATTAGCTTCGCGCACTTTGTCTAAATGCAAGGCGATTGCGGATAGCATTCATTCTAAGGGCTTTGGAGAGATTGAAATCGATGAAGTAGATGCTGATAATGTCGAATCTGTGGTGGCTTTGATAGAGAAATACCGCCCAAAACTCGTGGTAAATGTGGCTTTGCCCTACCAAGATTTGGCAATTATGGAGGCGTGCCTACGCACAAAGACGCACTACCTCGATACTGCAAACTACGAGCACCCCGATAACGCGTACTTCGAGTATAAGGAGCAGTGGGCTTATGACACGCGTTATAAGGAAGCGGGGATTTTCGCGCTTTTGGGAAGTGGCTTTGACCCGGGGGTTACTAATGTGTTTTGTGCTTATGCGCAAAAGCATTATTTTGATGAGATTCACAGCATTGATATTTTGGACTGCAATGCTGGGGACCACGGCTATGCGTTTGCGACAAACTTTAACCCTGAAATTAACTTGCGCGAAGTGAGCAGCAAAGCTAGGTATTGGGTAAAGGAAAATTCGACTCTTGGCGAAATTTGCGGGAGTTTGCATTCATCTCACTGCGGTGCACACGCAAGTGCGCCTCATTCGCCAAATGCTACACAACCCACAAATTTCTCTCAAGATTCTAGAATTTCTAGTGATTTTGCGCAAAAACTTTGTAATTCAAGTGTCGCAAATTCTGTGAGTTTGGATTCAAATCTAGCACTTAACCCCGACTTGCAAGAAGACAAAATCTATCGCAAATTTGAAAGAGAGGAAAAGCACTTCGCACTTGAATCAAACACGCAGGATTTGCAAAATGTGCCGTATTTTAACGGGCAGTGGCGCGATGTCGCCCCGCTTGCTCTAATGAAAGAGTGGGATTATTTGGGCGTGGGCGTGAAAAATAGCTATTTGCTTTACCACGAGGAGTTGGAATCGCTTATTCGCAATATCAAGGGACTGCGCAAAATCCGCTTTTTTATGACATTTGGGGAGAGCTATCTTACGCATATGAAGTGCTTGGAGAATGTGGGGCTGTTGCGAATCGATGAGGTGGCACACAAGGGGGGCAAAATCGTGCCAATAGAGGTGCTAAAAACACTCCTGCCAGACCCCGCAAGTCTCGCCCCGCGCACCAAAGGGCAGACGCATATCGGCTGCTACATAAAGGGGCTAAAAGATGGCAAGGAGCGCGTAATTTACATTTATAACATTTGCACGCACGAGGAGTGCTACGCGGAGGTGGGCGCACAGGGGGTGAGCTATACCACAGGTGTGCCTGCGATGATAGGGGCGAAGTTGATATGTGAGGGCAAGTGGGGCATAAATTGTGAAAAAATAACAAATTCAGTTTGCAGCGACTTTTTGGGGAGTGCTTCGGACGCTTCACTGCAACGCACGAGGAGTGCGTCTCATTCGCTTACCTCGCACAACCCCAAAAATTCATCTGCAACCTTAGAATTTGAGAATCTTGATTCTAATGGCTTGGGTTGCGTTCCCTCGTTTAACGCGGATATGCCAAAAGGTGGAGAATCTCAAGGGCTAGATTCTAATCAAGGCTCTGGTGTGTGGAATATGGAGCAAAACAATCCCGACCCATTTATGGAGGAGCTAAACAAACAAGGTTTGCCCTATGTGGTAGTTGAGTTTGATGAAAATGGAAGCCACAAAGTCCTAGAAGACGGACGCAAGAAGTAAAAATTTTAAACGCTATAAGTAGCTATGCTAACTAGCTTGTATCATCTAAAAAGTGTGGTAGAATCAGCGCGTTTGCAAAGTTTGCCAATAGATTGGTAAATAATGCGGATTTCAAAATCAGTAAGAATTAAGACATTTATCCATAATGCAATAGAGAATCTTATCAAGCACACTAATCAAATGCGCCAAGCACGCAGAACAAAGAAACACAATATTTTGCCAAGAAAGATTCTCTCACTTATCGCAAATCCACCAAAATATCAGCCCAAAATACCAACTTAATAGTGCGCAAAAATCTGCGAAACAAAATCCCTACATTGTGCGGAAATAATCAAGCTCCATCGCTGATAGAAGCCAAACTATCTTCTATCTAGCGTGTCTATTTCGCTTTGGATTTTGCGTAGTTTGTCTAGGACTTCTTGCAGGCTAGATTCTAGCTTTGAGACTACCTCTTTTGGCGCGTTTGCTAAAAATCTATCATTTTTGAGGTTTGATTCTAGCTTATCACGCTCTTTTGTTAGCTTTTGTTTTTGAGAATCTAGCCTAGCCAAAATAGGCGATAAATCGATATTATCAAGCGGTAAGTAGCACTTCACGCCCTCGCCTATATCTACTACGAAGTTTTTGGTATCTGTGCTATCAAAAATCTTTATAGATTCTACTCGTGCAAGTTTTTGGATAGAATCTAGGGCTTTTTGGGCGATTTTTTTGTCATCAAAGCTCTGTATATATGCTTGTTGCACGGGCTTATTTGCCAAATCTATGCTTGCTTTTAGTCTGCGCAAAGAAATCGTAGCGTTTTTTATCATCTCAAATTCTGCCTCCACCTCCAAATCCCGCTCAAAATCGCTAGGAAACTCCTCCACCATAATGCTTTGGGCATCTTTTAGCTCCTGCCCCCTTAGCTTGTGGTATAGCTCCTCACTGATAAAGGGCATATAAGGGTGCAATAGCTTTAGCGCGTCTGCTAGCACCGCTCCAAGCTCGTTTATCGCTTCTTTTTGCACTTTGGCTAGCTCTATACACCAATCGCAAAATTCCCCCCACAAAAAGCGATAAAGCACGCTTGCGCCGTCATTGAAACGATAAGATTCTAGTGCAGCTATAAGCTCGCTATTTGCAGTATTTAGACGCGATTTGGCGTATCTGCCAAGTGGCGTGTGGTATTTGCTAACCTTACTAAATCCACCAAATCCACAATCTTGCTGCCTAGCATACAAAAGCAAAAATTGCGTGGCATTAAAAAGTTTGTTTGCAAAGTTTTTGCCTATCTCTAGTTGAGCGGTGGATAGTCGTATATCGCGTCCTTGTGCGCATAGATAGGCAAGGCTAAATCGCAGTGAATCCGCGCCGTATTTTTCTATCATTTCTAGCGGGTCGATGACATTTCCGCGAGATTTACTCATTTTTTGCCCATTTTCATCGCGCACAAGGGCGTGCAAATAAATATCCCTAAATGGTAGTTTGCCTAGCAAAGACTCGCCGCTAAATAGCATTCTAGCTACCCAAAAAAACAATATATCAAATCCCGTGATAAGCAGGGAATTTGGGTAGAAATTTGTCAAATCATCTGGGTTGTATGGATTCTCGCTCGTGCTTGCTTCGTGCAAGGGTGCAGAATCTGTGTGATTAGTATCTAAAGATAGATTGTTTTTCCACCCTAGCGTGCTAAATGCCCACAAACCTGAACTAAACCAAGTATCTAGCACATCGCTTTGTTGCTTTAGCTCGCCTCCGCATTTTGGGCAGCTAGATTCTACTTCGTTTTTGGAGGCAAAGCGATGAGCGCATTTGGGGTTTTGGCAGTCCCAAATAGGAATCCTATGCCCCCACCACAGCTGGCGCGAGATACACCACGGTCGTAGCTCACGCATCCACGCATTGAAATTATTTAGCCACGCGCTTGGATAAAACTTCGCTTCGCCCTCATTTACGCGCTTTATCGCGCCATTAGCAACTTCTTTTGAGACAAACCACTGCTTTGAGATATATGGCTCGATTATGTTGCCACAGCGATAGCATTTGCCGACTTGATTTTGGTAGTCTTGGGTTTTTAGCAATGCACCGCAAGAGTGTAGTGCTGCGACTATGTCTTCTCGTGCTTCTAGTCGCTCCCTACCCTCAAACCCCTTTGCATTTGCATTAAAGATTCCTTTTTCATCAAATATGACGAGGTTTTCTAAATTGTGTCGTTTGCCTACTTCATAGTCGTTTATGTCGTGTGCGGGCGTTACCTTTACCACACCCGTGCCAAACTCCATATCCACCGCACTATCAGCGATGATAGGAATCTCTTTGTTTAGCAGAGGAAGCACGACAGATTTGCCCACCAAATGAGCATAGCGAGAATCATTTGGATTTATCATCACAGCGACATCGCCAAAGAAAGTTTCAGGGCGCGTAGTAGCCACTACAAGGGCGTCTTTTGGGAAATTATGCTCATTTGTGTCCCCTTGCGCGTCTGCAAAATCCGCGCTATGAGCCCTCAAAGAATAATCGCTAGTTTGCGAACTATCAGCTAGCCTGTAAGCGATATAATATAGCTTTGTATCCTGCCCCTCATACTCCACTTCTATGTCGCTTAGTGCTCCATCGTGCGTGCACCAATTCACCATATAATCCCCCTGATAGATTAGCCCTTGCTCATACCACGCGACAAATGCTTCCCTCACGGCTTGCTGCAAGCCTTTATCCATAGTAAATCGCGCCCTAGAAAGTGCGGGAGAAATCCCTAAGGCTTGCATTTGCCCTGTGATTTTGCCTCCAGACTCTTCTTTCCACTCCCACACTTTTTTGATAAATGCTTCCCTGCCTAGCTCCTCTTTTTTTATCCCTTTTGCTAAGAGCTGCTTCTCTACGATATTTTGCGTGGCGATTCCTGCGTGGTCTAGCCCGGGCTGATAGAGAGTGATGAAGCCTTGCATTCGCTTATAGCGAACGATAATGTCTTGCAAGCTAAGGGTAAGTGCGTGCCCTATGTGAAGCACGCCTGTTACATTTGGAGGGGGCATCATTATGCAAAAATGCGTGTCTTTTGGCTCTAATTTTTTCTCATTTGCTTCATTGCCATTTTTGTCGCTATTTTTTTCTTGCTTTAGTCTTTCTTGTCGTTTTTTAGCAAGGGCTGCATTGCCATCTGTCTCAAAATACCCTCTATTTTTGCAGATTTCATAGATAGTAGATTCTATCGCTTTTGGATTGTAGGCTGCTTTTTCTTCCTCTTGTGGATTTTGTGTTTTTTTACTCATCATTGCTCCTAAATTATGATTCTAGCGCGTATTTTTTGAAAAGTTCGCCCCTTTCTTTGTATGAGCGAAATTGGTCAAGGCTTGCTGCTGCGGGAGAGAGTAGCCCGACAAAAGAAGCGATAAAATCTGCCTTAGAATCTTGTTTTGCGTTTTTTTCTGTATCTTGTTGAGTGGATTTTGTCTGCGATGATTTTGCTTCACTTGCAAAATCATCGCTAAATTCTATCAAATCTTTCTCTCGCTCGTTTTTTATGCACCCCATAGCGTTTTTTAGATTTTGGCAAGCAAAGGCAGGTATGTCATATTTTTGCGCTAGGGACAAAATCTTTTTTTCATTGCTACCTATGGCAAAAATCTTTACAAAGCTGTTTTTTTTGCAAAATCCATCTGCGATAAGTTCAAAAATAGGCTCAATATCTGCTCCCTTATCATCGCCCCCTAGCAAAGCATAGATGCGCTTGCCTTTATATCGTGTAAAAGCCTTTAGTGTGGCATCGGTATTTGTGCCTTTGGAGTCATCTACCCAAAGCCATTGTAGATTGGATTTTGCTCCATTTTGATTATAGGGCTCATAAAATTCCTCAATTCTGTGCGCTCCTATGTGGAAAGATTTTAGCTTTTCTAAAAAATACGCAGGGGTAGCACTAAAATCCCCGCTAAAATCTAATAAGCCCATTTTTTGTGCCAACACCGACCCGCTAAGTGCCACAAGCGCATCTAGCAAAAACGGCTCGCCAAAAGAAATGCTATCTAGCTCTATACCCAAAAACTTCGCTAAATCACTAGAATCCTCATAAAAAATTGCGCACTCTGTACACTCATTATTGGGCTTTGAGTGATTTTTGTGGATATATTCTTGCACGATTTTGTGAGATTTTAGCTCTTGTGGTAGCAGGGCGCAAGTGCCTTTGCCCATACGCGCTAAAACGCGGAGTTTGTCCTCTATGTAGCCCTCATATCCGCTATGCCAGCTTATGTGGTCTTGGCTAAGTGGAAGTAGCAGATAAATCTGCGGGGTAGCAATGTGGGCATAGTGCATAGCAAAAGAGCTAGATTCTAGCACCCAAAAAGGCTCTTTTTTTGAATCTTTTTTGGGAGTGTTGGTGGTTTTTTCTTTTGGGTTATTTTGATTTTGATAAATCTCTTTTTGGGGTGGATTTTTGGTAAATTCAAGTGATTGTGCGTGCTTTAGCGCGAGTGTGGTAAGTGGTGTGCCGATATTGCCACCACAGAGTGCACCAAAAGATTCTAGCAGATGAGTTAGCATTTGCGTGGTGGTTGTTTTGCCATTTGTCCCGCTTATCCATATACTTTTTAGCTCAAAATCATTTGCACTCATTAGCTTATAGGCATAGTCATACTCGCCGATAGGATTTCGCGCTTTTGAGAAATCACTATGAGTAGGCAAAATCCCGGGGCTTATAAACTCTAGGCTAGATTTACTCTCATCAAACGCACTAGGTGGGAGCAAAGCATTGCCGCACTCATCGCTAGATTTTACCTCAAACCTATCATCATAAATAGAGCAAGTCTTGCCAAGTGAGTTTATAAACTCTACAAATGGCTTGCTTGTAACCCCATAGCCAAATACGCTAATGTGGCTAGGAAGCAAGTGAGGTGGGACTTTTATAGGGATTTTACTGCTTTGTGGCATTAGCGCACCTTTATACTTAGAAGTGCGATTAGGTTTACAAGTATGGCTATCACCCAAAATCGCACGATGATTTTGTTTTCTGCCCAGCCTTTTTTCTCGAAGTGGTGGTGGATAGGTGCCATAAGAAAAATCCGCTTTTTTCGTGTCTTGTAGCTACCGATTTGGAGCATCACAGATAGTGTTTCTACCACAAAAACAAAGCCGATTAGAATTAGTAGTATTTCGTTGTTTGAGACGACTGCCATATACGCCATAAAGCCTCCGATAGATAGGCTTCCGCTATCGCCCATAAATACTTGTGCGGGGTGGCAGTTATACCACAAAAATCCTAGCAAAGAGCCGATTAGGGCAACACCTACTACCATTAGCTCGCCTGCATTTACCTTTGGCAAAAATAGATACTTACTAAGCTCAATATTGCCCGATAAATACACAAACACACATAGCGTAAATATCGCGCAAATACTAGGCACAGTAGCAAGCCCATCTAGCCCGTCTGTTACATTTACAGCATTGGTGCTAGCCAAAAACACAAGCACCCAAAACGCTATCATTAGCGTGGGATAGTTACTAAGTGCGAAAAGAGGATTTTTGACAAAGGGGAAATAAAAATCCGAGCTTAGATGCGCACAATAATACAAAATCAAACACACACCAAAAGACACCACAAACAAAAATAACATTTTCGCCCTAGCACTCATTCCTGCGTTGCTTTTGTGTGCGATTTTGATATAGTCATCTCTCCCGCCGATAAGCCCAAAAGCCACAAGCACGATAATACCAAGCGTGGCAAAAATATTGCTTAACTGCACGCATAGAAGCGAGGCTATCACTGTGCTAAAGATAAATACTGCGCCTCCCATAGTGGGGGTGTTTGATTTGGATTTGTGAGCGGGGACATAGCGTGAGATAGGCTGACAGGATTTGCGCTTCTTTGCCCAAGAGATGAAGTAGGGCATCAAAAACACACATAGCAAAAATCCTACAAAAAAACTTATCCCCGCACGAAAAGTAAGGTAGCGAAAAATATTGACATCAAAATAAGAATACAGGTAGTAAAGCACGACAATCTCCTTATATGGTGCGTTTTGGTTAATGTAAATGTGCTTATGATTAGATGATTGCTAATAAAGAGATGTTAGATTTTGCGTGGATTTGGGATAAAGTAAAAACGCTATTATAATTTAGTTTTGGGCAAGTGTGTCGCAAAAACGCTTAAAAAGCCCAAAAATACGCATAAATTTGCAAAATCTTGTAAAATATTCAAGCTATTTACGCACAAAAACACTACATTTTATGGATTTGCATCACTGATTTTAAGGTAGCGGCGCAGGATTTCGCACGCCGCTAGAGAATCCAGCCTGCCGTCTTTGACTGATTTTTTGCGAGCGGATTTGGTAGTGTGGGATAGGTTTTCTAGGGCGATGATAGAGCTAAAATCCTCATTTACATACATCACCTCACAGCACATACTAGCACAATCTAGCAGCCCAATAAAGTGCTTTATGCGCACAGAAGTAGGGTTTGTGCTAGAATCTAGGCTAGAATCTATAAAATCTATGCCAGATTTTGCATTGCTAGAATCTGTGTGGTTTTGTGATGTTTGCTGTGATTCTTTTTGTGGATTTTGCGAGTTTATATCTTGTGTGTGCTGATATAGTGGAAGTCCTACGATTAGCTTATTTACACCGCGCATTTGTAGCACTTCGCGCAAATCTCTAGCTGCTTGGTTGCGATTTTTGCGGATTATGGGCTCTAGTGGCAAGACTATGCCATTTGTGAGTGTGGCTAGCCCTATGCGCTTTAGCCCCACATCACAAGCGATAATCACGCTAGATTTTGGCTGTGAGTGTGCGCTCATTGCACCACCACGCGTCCATTTGTGCGGGTGATTTTCCCCTCTAGCTCAAGAGCTAAAATCTCCTCTCCATAGCGCAAATATGCCTCTTCAAAGCTAGGACTCCCCTTGCAAAAATCTAAAATCTCTGCATAGTCTCCGCTACTAGAATCTAAGGTGAGTTCTTGTAGTCCTATTTTTTGCAAAAATGCTTCTATGCTAAAAATCGCCTCTGCTTTTTCCTCTAGTAATAAATCCTGTGTCCCTAGCGACTCTCCTATGCGATGAGAGAGGACAAAAAGGGGCTTTTTGGATTCTAGGGCTAGGTTAGCAGAGTAGAGAGAGCCGCTTGCTTTGTCGGCTTGGGGGATTATCACTATGTCGCTTAGGGCGATGACTAGGCGATTTCGGTGAAGAAAATCATATTTTTGTGGGGTTTTGTTGTTTTCGTATTCGCTTAGGATTAGCCCATTTGTAGCGATTTGAAAGATTGTCTTTGAGTTGCTTGCAGGATAAATAGTATCAAGGCTAGATGGAGAAATCATAATCGTGCGGGGAAGCGCGGCACTATGAGCGATAATATCCACGCCCAAAGCCCCCCCACTTACCACCACACCACCTGCTTGGCTGATAGATTTTGCTAGATTTGTGGTTTGGATTTGGGTGTATTGGTTTGGCTTCCTAGTGCCGATGATAGCGACTTTTGGCGAAATATCTAGTAGGCTTGTATCGCCTGTGAAAAAAAGCCTTTTGGGTGGGGATTTTAGCCCAAGAAGTTCCTTTGGAATCCTATCTAGCTCACAGCTAGAAAAATGACTTTGCATAGACGGACTAAAATCCCTCTATTGAGATGCTTTGAGAGTGGAAAGAATGTGCGTTTTTGGAGCTTTGGCATTTGCCATTTTGCCATTTACCACCCGCGTCTTTGCACATCTGGACACTTAGGAAATTATCTGTGTTTTTTTGCTTTCTTTGATATTCTCTCACACTTTGCCCCATATCATTTGAGCCGCCACAGCCTGATACAAACGCTTCTAGCTCATCGCCTGAACACACCGAGTAGGGAACGGATTTGGGTGGTGTGGGTGGAGTATATCGCCTTTGTGGAGTTTGTGGCTTTGGTGCAGGGCTTTGGGCTAGGTGCTGTGGATATGCTTTTGTGGGTTGTGGGTTTGACCGTGTGCTTGTGGGCGGGGTTGGTTTGCTTGTGCTTAGGACACCTGCTTGGGATTTTATGGAGTTATTTGAATTGGTGTATTTTGCCATTTGGGCTACTTCTGAAGTTTGGGTAGAAGTCTTGCTAAATCCAGCTTGCTTTGCCACACTTGGGCTAGAATCTTTTGGTGCGACTTGGGGGTGGGATTTTTCTCTTTTGCTCTCTGCAAACATACTATCATCGATTTTGGCATAGCGTGAGTTTGGCACTCCCTCAAAGAGCTTTGGATTTATCTTGGATTTTGTTTTGTCATCTAGGGCTATTTGTAGGCGTGGGCGATTGGATTTGGCAAGTGGCAAGTCTTTTATATAGACTAGATTTACTTCGTTTTGGAGGGTGGATTTTGCCTCCCTTAGTGCACGAAATGTCGCAGAATGTGGGTGGCAAATCGCAATAGCATAGCCCTTTTGCTTGGCTGTTTCTATGGCTTGGTGGATTTGGTAGTTGATATATGGCACGGATTGTTCATTGTCCAAAAACACATCTCTACTTAGCAGTTCTCTCCTGCTCTCATCATAGATTTTAGGTGCTTGTGTGTTTGCACTCGTGCGTGAATCCACAAAATCAATCCCATACAAATCAAGCACATAAAGTAGCCGCTGCATATCTCTAAAACTTGAGCTAAACTTGCTACCTGTGTGGTTGTTGATATATTCTAGCTTGGGGAAGTCTTTTTTGATTTTAGCGATAATCTCTTGGATTTTGGATATGTCCATATTTACGCGCATCCACTCAAATTTCGGGCTTTGGACACTCATTGATTCTAGTGGTAAGTGCACCATATAAAATTCGCTTTTTGCTGCGAGCTTGGCTGTTTGGGGCGAGTAGTAGCTCACAGGGAAAAATGAGGGCGTGATTTTTAGCCCTAGCTTTTGTAAGTCTTCAAATTGTCTAGGGTATGCTATGTCGTCCATTATTATGGCGAGGTAGGGTTTTTTGTGGCTAGTTATTGCGTTTTTTGCGCTACTTACGCTAGAAGTTACGATATTTTGGGCTTTTTCAAAGATATTTTGCCAGCCGCTAGATTCTGCACTCTGCGCTTCATTTTTTGAATCATCTTGTTTTTTGGCTTCTTTTTGGGCTTGGATTTTTTCTCGCTTGACTACGGTGTCGTTTTCGTAGAATTTATACGCATATAGCCCGATACCTGCCAAAAACAAGCCGACAAGAATCGTGCTTATGCTTTTGCTAAATCGCATCATTTTCAAACCTCCGTAATGGATATTATCTCGCTAAGATTGTGCCTAAGAGTGCAAGTGCTGTAATGTGCTATTTTGTGTTATCCAAAATGATTTCTACTTCAAGTGTGCTTATGTCTTGATTAGAATCTGCTTTTATGGAGATATTATCTGTGTTGGTGTATTTTTTTACCACTGCTAAAATCTCTTGCTTCATTTGCTCCATATATGGGATTTTGGCAGTGCGCTCGTGGGCGAGGATTAGCTGTAATCTATCTGTGGCGACTCTCGCGCTATTATCTTTTTTGACAAAGTAGTTTAGGATACCCATCGCTTAAACCTTACTTGTTGAAAATCTTGCCGAGTGCTTTTAGAAAGCCACCATTAGACTTAAATTCCACAAACTCCACCTCATCGCCTAGCACCCTAGCTACGATACGCTTGTAGCACTCGCCACTTATGCTGTTTTTGTCATAAATCACAGGTTCGCCTTTGTTTGTCGCTGTTACGACTTTGTCATCTTCAGGCACAAGCCCTATAAGCTCAATAGCAAGGGTTTTTAGCACATCTTGAGTGCTTATCATTTTGCCAGATTCTACTAGCTCGGGTTTTATGCGGTTGATGATTAGATGAAGTGGGATTTTTATCCCCTCACTTGCTTTGTGGGACTTGGCATTGATAAGCCCGATAACTCTATCGCTATCACGCACCGAGCTTACTTCAGGTGTAACCACCACTAGCACCCTATCTGCCCAAAAAATCGAATGCTCAAACCCTCCCTCTATCCCCGCAGGAGAATCAAGCAAAATATAATCAAAACTTTTTTTTAGCTCTTCTATGAGGTTTTGGACTTTTGATTTATCTAGGATATTTTTGTCTTTGCTTTGGCTTGCAGGGAGAAAGTGTAGATTTGGTGTTCTTTTGTCTTGTATAAGAGCTTGGGCAAGTTTGCAATTCCCCTCCATAACATCAATGACATCGTATACTATGCGGTTTTCTAGTCCCAAAATCATATCCAAATTTCGCAAGCCTATGTCAAAATCCACTGCCACGACTTTTTGCCCCATCTGGGCAAGCCCCACAGCGATATTTGCCGTAGCTGTGGATTTGCCCACACCTCCCTTACCAGAAGTAATCGTTATAACTTCAGACATTTTTTACACCTCTTTTTTGTTTTTTTTAGTCGATTTGCTAAAAGCAACTTACATTCCGCTCGCCACCCACTCACTTGGCTTGCTTGCCTGTCTGTGTGCTGTATCAATCTTAATCCATAGATTTTGTAGATTGTGTGTGAGTGTGGCTTACCTCATTGCTTCTTGACCCACTTTGTGTCTCCTTGTCTTTTGCGCTATCTGTGTCATTGCTTTTTTGGTTTGAGCTTTTTGGGGTTGCTTCATTTTTGTTGTTTTGAGTGCTATCAAACTCAAATGACACACTAGAGCCAAGCGAAAATATAGCATTACCACGCTTAGATTCTGCTTTATGTGGTAGATTTTCACTTCCTTGCTTGTCAAAATCCTCCAAAATCACAAAAATAAGCTCTTTTGGTTCATCATTTTTGGATTTTTTAGCTTTTTTGCTCTCTTTATCTTTATTGCTTTTTTTTTCGCTTTTTTTATCGTTTGTTTTGCTATCAAAATCACTTGCTAGATTTGCCTCTTTAGCCTCTGCTTTTGGCAAAATAAGAACCTTTGGTAAGGTGATATTCTCGCCACTATCCACGCGAAATGCCAAAAATCTAGGCTTGCCTCCCTCATAGCCACCGCATTTGCTCGCCTCCTTATCACAAGAGTGCAAAATATGCCTTTTTGCCTCTATCTCAAAAGCTGCGAGATAATACACGCCTGCTTCTAGCTCCACCACCTCATCTCTTGGGGCGCGAAAGCGAGAGGTTTTTAGTGCGCGGAAAAACGCATTTGCCCCGCCGATAGCTTTGCATTTGGGTGGTTTGGTAGTGTCTAGTTTGCTAGGGTTTTGGGTGGTGTGGGTAGGCTTTGCTTGTAAGTCTAGCTCGCTATGGCTTTTGTGATTTTTGGAATCTTGCAGGCTAAAATCCTGTGTAAAATTCTTTGTAAAATCATCTGGGTTAGAATCTTGTGGGCTAAAATCTTTAGAGTGTGTGGATTGTGGTATGAAGTCTTGTTTAGGCATATCTGCTTTGTCATTTTTATCATCTTTGTCCCTCTTATTCTCGTCATCCTCTGTCCATTTGTGTTCTTTTGCCTCTTTGTCATCTGCTGGTTTTTCATCTACCTTGCACCAATATGTCAAAACGGATTTATTTAGTCCATCAATTTGGCTAGAGATATTTATCGTTACTTTTGCGATATTTTGCCCAATATCTTGCACAGAGCTATTCTTGATGTTTTGATTCGTGTTTGGGGACTTTGTCGAGCAGCCAATCATACCCACAACAGCTAGCCCCAAGCATATTTTATGTAGCTCACACGACTTGCACAGCTTGCGCAATTTACACAACCAAAATCTACCAACAAATCTCATAGCACAATCCTTAAATAAACAAAATAAATCACAAATTTTCCCCCAAATCTACACACGATTTTACCCGCAATTTTTATCTACAATTTACCCGCAAAATCTTGCCAAAGCTGCTAGATACCTAAAATCCAAGCAAAAGCACTTCATACAAAGAGCGCACCTCCTCATCACTTAGCCTTAAGCTATCGCCTGTGCTTAGGAAATCTTTTATTTTGCCCATCTGTGTGTGCAGCCCACGCGCACAATGCCTATGCGCTGCCATAAACGACCTTGCAAGTGCTATATCCTCGCCTAGTGCCTCCCCGCACAAAAAGCACTCGCTATTGTTGCTTGCTTGACTTGGCTTTCGTCCCTCTTTTGAGAGGATTTGACTATATGCTTCTATCATCACGCGCATAGGATTTTGCTTTAGGAGTTTGCGAGCTGCTTCGTCCAAAACCTCCATATAAAACCTATCAACCTCATAAATATCACGCAAATGCTTATCAAGTAGCCCGATAAATCTTTGCCACACATACACTCTCTCTAGCTCCCTCTCCCAGCCAAATCCTAAGTGCATAACGCTACGAAGTTTTGGCAAAAATATTCCATTGCTCTCTTGGACAAAGTCGATTCTGTGCCCGATATGCACGAGCGAATGCCTAGCACCATAGAATCGATATAGGGTCTTGATTTTTGATTCTGTCAGCACGCGGACGATTAAGTCCTCGCCTTTTTGCCTTTGGGTATGCAAAATATAGCCTTGCACTTTTTACCCTTTTAGTTGTGTCGTGGTTGTTTGGTTGGATTTTGTGAGGTTTGCTTTGGCTGATTTATGTGTATGGATTTAGATTATGCCTCGCTTAAAAACAGCACGATAAACATTACTGCGATTAGAATCCCGCCGATGACATACAAAAAAAGTGAATCATCTTTCTTTTTTAGCTCGCTTTCATCTTTGACATCAAGTTTGACATTTTTTTCTCGAAATGTTGGGACATTGATTTTGCTAGGTTTGTTATCAGGCATTTTCTACTCCTTTATTCGCCTTAATCGTGCTTGTGGATTGCAAAGCGCGATTTTACACATCCTTGATTTTTGGATTTTACTGATTTTGGACTTTGCTAAATTTTGCTTTTTGATTTGGCTGTTTTAAGTTTGTTTGTCGTGCTTAGCGTGGGTTTGAAGCATTTGTAGCAACGACTATGGCAACAACAAAAGTGTCTTAATTGTAGCATAATTTTTCTAAATAGATTTTGGGCTTTATGCAGTTTTGGCACTAATGATTTGCAAAATCTGCAAAACAGCGTAAAAACGCGCAAAAGGCATTATCTTTGTGTGGTATTTTATGATTCTATTGGCTCTAAGGCTTTAGAAATATCAATATGACAGTAGCCATTTGGATTGTTGGCTAGGTATTTTTGGTGGTAAGATTCTGCGGGAGTGAAGTTGCGCAGGGGCAAAACTTCAGTAGCGATTTGCTTAGAAGTGCGTAGCGCGACTTTTGGCGCGACATAGCGCGTGATAAACTCGCTTATCACATCGAGAATGTGCAAATCTCGCGCATAGATTCCGCTACGGTATTGGCTACCTATGTCATTTCCCTGCCTATCCACACTCACGGGGTCAATGATACTAAAAAAGCGCGCAAGCACCTCCTCAAGCGGTAGCACCCCCTCATCAAAGGCAATCTCCACTGTTTCCACCGCGCCACTTAGCCCGCTACACACCACTTCATAGCTTAGATTTTTAAGCGTGCGCTCCTGCGCGTTTGCATAGCCCACGCGCGTGCTCTCCACGCCATACAGGAGGTCAAAATACGCCTGCACGCCCCAAAAGCACCCACCCGCTAGATAGATTTGCATTTTCTTAATTCCTTTTTTGGCTTAAAAATATGTGTTATAATACCGCGTTTTTAGAATATTTATCATAATAAGGAGTATGCGATGAACCACACCGCGCAAAAACGAGAGAGAGAGAGAGAGAGAGAGTAACTCCGCCAGCCAAACAAGCCAAAATCTAACACAAAACGATTCTACAAATTCCACCCAAAAAGATTCCACCCTTACAAATACTGCTTACACGGTTTTCACCTACACAAATTCTCCCCACTATGATACAAATCTACTTCATATCATAGTCCCTATTTACAATGTAGAACCATACCTTAAAGGAATGTTTGGATTCTATCCAAGCACAGACTTATGCGAATTTTCTAGCCATTATGGTAGATGATTGCAGCACGGATAGTTCCGCTCAAATCGCTGGGCAATATGCCAAAAATGATAAGCGGTTTATCTTGGTTACAAAGCCACAAAATGAAGGGCTTGGAATGGCACGAAACACGGGGCTAGATTATATCTTTAATACGCTAAAACCCGACAAGAGCGATTATATCGGCTTTGTGGATAGTGATGATGTGATTGCGCTAGATTATTATAAAAACCTTATCTATTGCCTAGAATCACACTCCAAGCAGGGTATTATGGTAACAAAAAGTTTTAATACATATCGCTTTAAGCACGAGGATTATAATAGTGCGATTTTTGCCTATCGTGGGCGTAAATCGCGTGGTGGAATCACGCGTAAGGGTAGCAAAATCGCTTCGTGGCTGGCGTTGTATCGCGCCCCATTTTTAGAGCATTTGCGCTATTCAAATGCGCGTTTGGGCGAGGATATAACTTTTGGTAATATCGTAAATGCGCTAGCTGACAAAGTCGCCTACACTCGCACGGCTAGGTATTTCTACCGACAAAGAGAGGGTTCGCTTATGAAATTATGGCGATATTCTTATGATGAAAATTTTGCGAATTTTGCCTATATGCTAGAGCATTTTGTGAAATTTGACTTGCTAAGGGCGCATAAAATTGATATTTCTTTGGTGCAAAATATGCCTATGGGTGCAGAGGATAGGCATTTTACAAAGCTGCAAAATCTCATAGCTTCATATAACTTTGATGAGGATATTTTGCGTTTTAATCCACGATTAAAAGCGATTTTAGAGTGTAGGGATTATAAAGAGTTTTGTGCAAAAATTGATAGGCTTAAGCCCATCTCACAGCGTGTAAGGCACTACTTTAGAATCGACATTAGGGCTAGCAGAATCTACATAAAACTTTTTGGCAAAGTGCTTTGTGATAAAAGATTTCGCTAGCTTGACTAGACAAAATATCTACAAAGCAAAATAGCAAAATCAAGCGCATAGAAAAACAAAAGTGATAGATTTTCGTAGCTTACTACGCGCTTATCACAATGCGCTTGTGAAGCGAGAGTTTTAGCAAAGCCCGCAAACCCCACCAAATCGCGTTAAATCGCTTGATTTCATCACTACGATTTTTGCGCTTCATTTTAGCTTTTTGGCTTGGGATTTGCCCTGCGCTTTTGCCTGCTCTTTGCGCACTTGCGTGATAGGCTTGCCCCCTAGCCCGTAGTCATCGGTGCTGATTTCATCGATGATAACCACGGTGCTAGATTTGTTTTTGCCTAGCACTTCACTAAGCAGGTTTGTTACGCCCTCTATGAGTTGCGCTTTTTGCTCTTTTGTGGGTTCGCCTTTTTCTTTGGTTATGCGGATATTGACAAATGGCATTGCTTACCTCCTTTTTAGATTCTCACTTCCAGCATTCTGTATTATAGATTCCTACACTCTCTGCCCTAAACACAGGATTTTTCCCTGCCTTTTTCTGCGATTCATAGTCGCGCAAAACCTTTAGTGCGATATTGCTGAGGAACAAAATCACTATGATATTTATGCTAGCCATAAGCCCCATAAAAATATCTGCCAAATCCCAAGCCAAGCCTAGATTTAGCTGCGCACCGACAAACACCATTACCACCGCGCTAAATCTAAACACCTGCAAGGCGGCTTTATTCTCGGTGATAAATTTGAAATTTGCCTCCGCGTAGAAATAGTTGCCGATAAGCGAGGTAAAGGCAAAAAGCACTATTGCCACGCTTACAAAGATAAGCCCAAATGTGCCAAAATGCCCTTGCATCACGGCTTGCATTAGAGCCATTCCTTTTAGCTCGGCTTTATCTATGCTAGAGCATAGCACCATAAACGCGCTTGCCGTGCAGATAATCAAAGTATCGATAAAAACTGAAAGCGTTTGCACCATTCCTTGCTTTGCAGGGTGGCTAGTGTGCGCTGCGGCTGCGGCATTTGGCGCAGAGCCCATACCTGCTTCGTTTGAGTAAAGCCCGCGCTTTATGCCGATAACGATTGCGCTCCCTGCAAACCCGCCAAATATCGCACTAAAATCAAATGCTTCTTGCAATACGCTAGCAAAGATAAGCGGGATTTTATCGACATTTAGCCCGATGACTACAAGGGCGACTGCGAAGTAGCCAAACGCCATTATAGGCACTAAAATCGATGAGATAAGCGCGGATTTGCTATCATCTCCAAAAAAGAAAAACGACACCAAAATCGCCAAAATAAGCCCCACAAAAATTGTCAAAGGACTATTGGCAAAGACTTCACTCCCTACAAAAACTTCAAATGACGAGGTAAGCGTAAAAGCCTGCAAGCCATTGAATCCATAGGCAAAGCAAAAAATCAGCGAAATAGCAAAGATAACGCCTAGCTTGCGTGAGCCTAGTGCTTGCTCGATATAATAAGCTGGTCCGCCTTTATAGCGATGAGTGCCGACTCTGCGCTTATAGACTTGGGCTAAAGTGGATTCTACAAAGGCACTTGCACCACCGACAATCGCGCTTACCCACATCCAAAATAGCGCACCACTCCCCCCACTTGCAATCGCCACAGAGACACCCACGATATTGCCTATGCCTACACGCGAGGCGGTAGAAATCATCAGCGCACCAAAGGGCGAGATATGCTCTTTTTGACTACGCTCTTTTAGCACACCAAATACATCACGCAAAAATCGCACTTGGATAAAGCGCGTAGCAATAGTGAGATACAGCCCGCACAAAATCAGTGCAAACACAAGCCAATAAGTGTATAAAAATCCGCTAGCCTCCCCCACAACCGCGCCAAATAAATCATATAAATTCTGCATTGCTATCCTTTTTTGTGTCATTGCTTTTAAGCATTTACAAATTCTATAATAGCGCATTAGGACGAATTTTGCACTAATTTTTGCGCTAGCTTTGATTGTGTCAAAAGTTTTTTGGTAGCAAGATTTTTTACCAAACTTAAGCGCGTTTAGCTTATTTGCCAAAATCAGCGCGAACACATAAAATATTTCCTCATAAATTTTTATTATTAGCGTATAATGCGAATTTGTTTTAAACATTTCTCATATTAGCACCGCTTTGCCCACTACTTACACTACTTGCTTTACAAGGAGTCCAAGTGTCAAATGTCGCCCAAAATCACTTACTAAGACACTCTCTTTTTGCAAAAAATCCCACAAAAACCCTCATAGAATCCCTTGCTACGCGCTATGCAAGCCACTCTATGCAAAGCGCACTAAAGCGGAGCTTCAAGGTGCGATTGGGGCAGAGCGAAATCTTGCCAAATGGCAAGCCCACAATGCTGTATATCCACATTCCTTTTTGCCACACATTTTGCCCGTATTGTAGCTTCCACAAATACCTTTATGATGAGAATCTAGCCGCCGCGTATTTTGATTCCCTGCGGGCAGAGCTACACATTATCAAGGACAAGGGCTTTGATTTTGACACGCTTGTGGTGGGTGGCGGGACGACACTCATCAATGAAAGCGAGCTACTAAAGACTTTGGAGCTGTGTAAAAAGCTCTTTAGTATCAAAGAAATCTCGTGTGAGAGCGACCCTAGCCACATTGAGAGGGCGCAACTAGAGCGATTTAGGGGGCTTATCACGCGCCTTAGCTGTGGGGTGCAGAGCTTTGATGATGAGATTTTGCGCAAAATCGGGCGGTATGAGAAATTTGGCTCAAGTGCGATTCTCCAAGATAAGCTAGCAAAGGCGTGCGGGATTTTGCCTACGCTTAGCATTGATTTGATTTTCAATTTCCCAAACCAAACCAAAGAACAGCTTTTGCGCGACATAGCTATCGCAAAATCTATCGGCGCACAGCAAATCACCACCTACCCGCTTATGCGCTCAAACCTTACTAAATCTAAGATAGAAAGTGCGCTAGGCGGGGCTATGCAAGATAATGAATTGGAGTTTTATAGAATCATTTGCGCGGAGTTTAGCGACTATAAACGCAACAACGCGTGGGGGTTTTCTAAGGTTTTGGATTGCGGGAATCATTTGGAAAATAGTGGAGAAAATCGCAGCGAAAATCTTGGGGGGAATCACGGCAAAAATAGCAAGGAAAATCGCGGGCAAAATCAAGCGACACAAGCAAGCACGCTTAGTGATGAATATGTCAGTGCCAATCATCAGTATTTGGGCGCGGGAAGTGGGGCGTTTAGTTTCATCGGCGGGAGGCTTTTTGTCAATGCGTTTAACCTCAAAGACTACTGCGAGAGCGTGGCTAAGAAGCGCAATGCAAATATCGCTTATACGGATTTTGCGAGGGTGGATATTTTGCGCTATTTGTTTTTGTGTGAGATTTTTTCAGGCAAGCTTAATCTAGAGGAGTTTAATGCAAGCAATAAATGTGATTTGGAGAAGGATTTGCGCTTGGAAATAGCGGGGCTAAAGGCGTGTGGTGCGATAAGGGTGGAAAGGGATTTTCTCAAAAAGCGTGATAAGGGGGATAATAGCGCGGGAGAGAATCTAGATTTTAAAAGGATACTGCGATGCACGGAGTTTGGGCACTATGTGTGCGTGGTGCTGATGAAAGAATTTTATGCGGGAATGGACTTGGTAAGGGCAGTATTTCGCGATGAGGCAAAGCTAGGGCTTGCTTCCAAAGAATACCTAAAGGAGCGTGCAAAAGGAAAAACAAAGGAGCAAATCCTAGATATTATGCGCTATGCAAAGGAGTGCTAGGGAGCAGGGGCGCAATAGGGATTTGTGAGGGATAAGAGTAAGCAAAACTAAATAGGCAGAATCTATTGCCAAAAACTTGTGTAAATCTAATCCAAACGCGCATTTGTAAGATTTCAGATGATATGTTGTAAAATCTGTTGTAATATGTCTGCATACCACTTTTAAGGATTTGCAATGCTACAAAAATATTCATTAGCGATTTTTGCGCTACTCTTTGCATCGCTATTTTTTGCTTCTTGCTCGCTTCATAACAAACCTATCAGCCAGTCTAGCCAAAATAAGCGCACTCAAGGACAAACGCTAAAAGCACTAGGAGCTACACCAAATCTATCTTCGCCTAGACAGCTCCCGCCAGATAATCCCAAAGATACTCCCATAGCTGTGCGAGTGCAGGGCAATGCCAAATGGTGCTATGCACCGCAATTCTCTGCGAGTGCGCAAAACTACTCATATATGGCACTTATAAGCTGTTCGCGTGATGAAGCACTCAAAGCTCGTTATGATGTCCTCTCTCGCCTAGCCTATTACATAAATAATACTTGGGTGTGTATAACCGCACCCGGCTCGGTGTTTAGCTCACTTAGAGAAGCTGATATGCTATACCTTAGCCCTTGCGTAATCAACGATGAAAGACAGCAGTGGAAAATCAAAAATGGGCAGTTTTGGAGTGTCGATGAGCGATATAGCATAAAAGATGATGGGGATTTTCTCTATGCAGCGTGGGCTTTTGATGAGAAATACAATGAACACAGCCTTGATTCTAGTATGCTTGAGTGGGAAAAAACAATCGCACCAGCGGGGACGCTTAATTTTGGATTTTTGCTATCTTGGGAAGAAAAAGGCGTAAAATACTATGTGCGAAATGACTCCTCCTCAACAGAAAAATACCCCTTGTATTACAATGTAGAGAGTGGGCATATCGCTAGTTATGATGCGTTTGTGCCACAGCTAAATTGTATGTATTCTAATCTAAATGGCGGGGATTGGGATTGGGTAGTGTGGGGAAAATGTGATGATACAAAGCCACCTAAGGAAAATAGAGCGTTTTTTAAGCCCGTGCTAATCGGTGAAAAAAAGGTAGCCTTGAAAGATAGAAATGGAAATTACTTACGCGTAACGCATTATGGGATTCATTGGGGTGTGCCCTACCTTGCTAAGCCCTCATATATCCCAAAAGACACAGCAAACGCGGCTAGTTCGGAGTTTATCATCTCTAGAGAATTCCAAGATTGGTTAGCACTTATTAGTGCAAATGAGGGGGATAATCTACCATTTTGTCCAGCTCCGGGAAATCCTAGACCTGATTAGGAATTAAGGGGAAAAAATGAAAAAATCATTGCATAAATCTTTGTTGCTTGTATTTGTGCTAATTGCATTTAGCGCGTGTAGCAAAGATTATAATATTCCACAAATCCCTGATGCCCACCCACAAGTGCAATCTCTGCTTGACTCTAGCACGGAAAAGGCAAAGAAAGAGTATGATGAGAAATATGATTATTTAGAGCGCAATGGATTTAAATTTGCCCCGCACGATTCTGCACTCACGCAATATCTAGCCAAAAATCCGCAAAAAAATCGCAGAATCTACACTAAGCCAAACACGCTTTTATTGACAACGCCCACTTTAATGCAACCTTTAATGCAGCTACCGCCAGATTTTAATCTAGGTGCGTGGGAGCAGAGGCTTTTGCAAATCATAAATACCACAAGGCGCGATTCTGCGTCTCACTCGCAGGGTATTTGTGGCGTGTGTATGCTACAAGCATATCAAATAGTCGCAGAATTTATGCACTATCACAACTCTCCACCCACAAGCGGTGGATATTTTTTTGATACCGCACCAAATACCAATCCATTTACAAGTTTTCAGCAACGGCATTCTATACTGCACGATACTTTGGCAGATATTGAGGATTATTATGCGATTCCCACAACCGCAGCTTCAAGCGTATTTCTAAACTCTATGAATACCGCGATAGCTAGCTCTATTTCTATGCTTCCGCAGTATGATTGGAGTTTGTTTGGCGTGAGTGCAAACACGCAGGGCATAACGGACTTGATAGATAGGCTATTTAGGGATAGCAGGAGGGGGGATATGTATCTTGCATTTTTGTTGCTATTTTTGCCAGAGCGAGAAACTATAATGGGGCATACCGTGGTTATTTTGCACACAAATGAGGGCATTGTAATGATTCCTACAAATATACGCGCTCTCTCGCTTGACGCGCTTCGGCGATATATGCAGGTAGCGACCAACAATGCTGAACTACGCGCAAGGCTTACTGCTAGGGCAAGAGGGCGCACTTCAATCCTAGCAGGGCTAGGGCTAATAGAAGTGAGAGAAGCCCCAAATCTGCCATTTGCTAGTGCGCTTTCTTTTAGCGATTGTGTAGGCGAGGGAGATGATAGGCGTGGGAATAACGCACTCCCTAGCGCAGCTACGCTAAATCAATGTGCTAGTGGTAGGTGCAATCAATAAAGCATATATATGTGTATTTTGGAATGTGATTTTTAGAGAAAGTCAAGTAAAAATTGCTAGGCTTTGTGTCGTAAGTGTAGCATAAGAAGTAAAAAGTGAGAAAAAGCTAAGTGGCGCAGCGGACGGGGCTCGAACCCGCGACCTCCGCCGTGACAGGGCGGCATTCTAACCAGCTGAACTACCGCTGCAACCTTAAATCCGCGCAATCACGCAAAACATAACGCAAATCTACGCAAAAAGAAAGTAAAAAGTCGCTAAATCGTGGTGGTCGCTATAAGGCTCGAACTTATGACATCCACCTTGTAAGGGTGGCGCTCTACCAACTGAGCTAAGCGACCAGCGATTTTGATAAGAAAAAGAAGTGATGAAAAAGTGGTGACCCCTAGGGGATTTGAACCCCTGTAGCCACCGTGAAAGGGTGGTATCCTAACCACTAGATGAAGGGGCCACTACTTAATCAAATGGTGACCCGCGTTGGATTCGAACCAACGACCCATTCCTTAAAAGGGAATTGCTCTACCAACTGAGCTAGCGGGTCAGCACCACAGAATCAAAAAACAGATTACAAAATCAAATAAAAGAACAAGTTTATAAATTTCGCACTTCTCTTGCATAGATTCCTATCTCTTAACAAAATTAACGAAATCTAAGCTAGAGATAAAGCCTTAAGCAAAATACGAACCAAAAGCCCAAATAAAAAGCAAAACGCGATTATATTGTTTTTTGCCTTATTTTGTCAAGGGGTTATATGATTTTTAGTAGCATTTCTAGGGCTTTTTGGCAAGATTGCTCTTGGATTTGCTCCCTAGTGCCTGTGAAAAAATACTGCTCTATGAGGGGCTTTTCGCCACACTTTTGCACACCCAAAAACACACACCCCACAGGCTTTTGTGCGCTTCCACCGCTAGGACCAGCTATGCCAGAGCTAGCTAGTGCCACTTGTGCGCCAAATCTATCTATAACTCCGTGTAGCATTTCGCTTACTACTTTTTCGCTCACTGCACCAAAGTCTTGCAGGCTTGATTCTCTCACGCCCAAAATCTCCTGCTTTATGGAGTTATCATAGCTTACCACTCCGCCCAAAAACACCGCAGAAGCTCCAGCGTTTCGTGTAAAATGATAGGCTAGAAGCCCGCCTGTGCAGCTCTCTGCGGTAGCACACATAAGATTTTGGGCTTTTAGTCGCTCCAAAGCAATAGAGTCTAGGCAATCTCCAAAGAGGACATTTGCACCAAAAAACCCCTTGCACCACGCGACAAACTCGCTAAATCTCGCCTGATTCTCTTTTGTGCCGTTTTGACTTTGTGCTGCATAGATAGTTGCGCATATATCGCCATCTTTTTCACATACAAGGGCGTATTTTTCCAGCATTTCCCCGCACAAAGTCATAGCATCTGTTATTTGCATATTTAGAAAGTAGATTTTGCTTAGTGGCGTTTGGGCTTTTGTTTGAGTATTTGTTTTGGCATTTGGGGAGGTTTGCATAGATTTTCCTTAAATGGATTTTAGAATTTTTTTGTAGATTTTAGTAGCCTTGTGGTGCTATTTTGATTTTGCAAATAACTAGATGCTAAAAGATAGATTTATAGAAGTGTAGGCTAAAAAGCGGATAGATTTTGCTACTTTTGGGTAAAAATGCGATATTTTAGCCAAAATTTAAGAAATTTAAAGTCTATTTTAAGTTAATTTTCTTATCATTTATTGCTTTTTATTTCATTCGCTGTAAGGAGAAGTCAA
The DNA here is from genome assembly GCF_003364135.1 of Helicobacter sp. MIT 01-3238. NCBI lineage: Bacteria > Pseudomonadati > Campylobacterota > Epsilonproteobacteria > Campylobacterales > Helicobacteraceae > Helicobacter > Helicobacter sp. MIT 01-3238. The sequence continues at coordinate 66,957 of NZ_NXLN01000005.1, read as the reverse complement.
TGTCAGAAAAAAAAGAAACAAAAAAGGCAATTACGGTTCGCCCAGAATCCGTAAAAACAAACGCTAAAGATGTGTTTAAGAAAAAAACGGGGCGTCTAAAAAGGGAGTTTTATGAAAACGAAATCCAAAAACTCCAAGTAGAGCTACTTAAGCTTCAAAATTGGGTAAAGAAAAATAACAAAAAAATCGTCATTATCCTAGAGGGACGCGATGCGGCAGGAAAAGGTGGGACGATAAAAGCCCTAACAGAGCATCTAAATCAGCGTGGATTTCGCATCGTAGCACTTGCTAAGCCAACAGAAGTAGAAAAAACACAATGGTATTTCACGCGCTACATAGGCTCTTTGCCAAGCGGTGGCGAAATCGTGTTTTTTGATAGAAGCTGGTATAATCGTGCGGGTGTGGAAAGGGTTATGGGATTTTGCACGCCTGAAGAGTATCGTCAATTTATCTACCAAGTCTCTAGCCTAGAGCAAATGCTTATCGCAAGCGGGACAATGATATTTAAGTATTTCTTAGATGTTTCGCGAGATGAGCAAAAATTCCGTATAAAGAGGCGAAAAACAGACCCACTACGAATGTGGAAACTAAGCCCGATAGATTCCAAATCGCTTGATTTGTGGAATGAATACACTGCGGTGTTTGAAAAAATGTTTTCACGCACGCATACGCCTTATGCGCCGTGGATTATCGTGGACTCTAATGACAAAAAAGCAGCGAGGATAAATCTTGCACGAGATTTGCTAAGCAAAATCGACTATGAGGGCAAAGACCCATCAAGCGTGTGCTTGCTCCCAGACCCCGCGATACTTCACCCATACTCACAAGCCCCTCAAGCCTAAATCTACTACGCTAAAGGTGTGAAGCCTTTAGCGTATTTTTACTTTGTCTTAGTTTTTTTTAGCTTTTATGATTTCTTTTTGTAGTTTTGCTTTTTTAAGTGATTTTTCTTAATTTTGTCGGCAAAATCTTATCCTCAAAAATCTATTCCCAAAGGCTACTTTAGGATTATTTTAGAGTTTGGCTAAAATTGATTAAAAAGGCTCTACCAAGCGCAATCTCTAAACAATGCAACCCCTCGTATAAACCCTACGAAATCTCACACCACCACCCCATAGTCCGCCAAAATCCCCTTTGCTTCTTGCATTGCCTCATTTGTGGGTGTGGGGAGGGCTGCTAGCTTGTAGGGCAAGCCTAGCTGTGCGTATTTGTGCGCCCCTAGCTGATGAAATGGCAGGAGCTGGACTAGCTGCACGCACTTTAGCCCTTGCAAGATTTTACCTAGTGCGTGGATTTTGGCTGTGCTTAGAGTGTAGTTTGGCACGCACACATAGCGCACCCACACGGGCTTATTTGTCTCCTCGCAGTAGTGGAGCGTTTTTAGCGCGTTTTCTCCGCTAGCACCTGTGAGTGCCACGCAGTCGCGCTCATCTACCTCCTTTATGTCTAGCAGGAGCATACTTGCCTCATCTATGCACTTTTTGGACTTCTTAAGCGGGACAACCCCGCTTGTGTCTATCGCGCTGTGAAATCCAAGCACCTTCAATGCGACTAAAAAATCATACAAAAACTCGCTTTGTAGCAGTGGCTCGCCTCCAGAAATCGTTCCCCCGCCATTTTGGTAGAATTTTTTATAGGGCAAAATCTTTTTAAGAATGTCTTTTAGATTCATCTCTTGCCCGCTGTGCGTGTCCCAAGTGTCAGGATTGTGGCAGTAGAGACAGCGCAGGCGACAGCCTTGTAGAAATAGCACAAAGCGCACGCCCGGACCATCGCTCCCACCGAAGCTCTCCATAGAATGCACACGGGCTTTTATGTCTTTGTAGCGGTTTAGGAAGTCTTGTAAAATCAGTGTTTTCATCTAGCAAAAGCCTTATGTTTAAGAGTCCAAAGCAAAGCCAAAATCTTAACATAAATTGGCTAAAATATCGGGCTTAAAATCCCAATCAAAAGTGGCTTAAGGGGATAAAGATAGGGCGAAATTTGGCTATAATTTTCTATTGATTTTTTTAGATTTTTAAGAAAAATTAGCGTGAAACAAAGGAATTGCAAACATAGTGTAGTGGGGCAAAAAAGGAATGCAGATATGGACTACAAAAAGGCGTTTTATAGTAAGCTAGAGGATTGCTATCTTGGGGCAAAAGTCAAGGAAGTGAGTGCAAACAAAGAAACCAAAGTGGCAAAAGAATCAAATACAAATAGCGCGTTTGCAAATAGCCAAGCAAGTAGCAGCGATAGCTCCACCAAAAGTGGCTTTACAAACCTACTTCATATCAAAGAGCAGTATTTCGCACATATCAAAGCACACTTACAATCACGCATAAAAGCCCTCATCGGCAATGACACCATAGAATCAAAAGACATTTATAACAAACTCTACACATTTTTTGACAGCTACCTAAATGAGACAGGCACGCCGTTTTTTACCGATACGCCCATTTATAAAAACATTTATGCCAAAATTTATAGCAATTCCAAAGACACAAGCCTTTTTTACAAAACACAAAATCTCTACTATGTCAAAAGCGACACACTCTATCAAAGTCTTATTTTGCAAAATAATGCAGAAAAAGATAGTGAGGGTAGATTTAGCATATTTTTTGATGCGAGTGAATACAAACAAAACGCCGATAATAGCAAAAATAAGGTGATTTTTAAGCTTGATTGTATCACAAATGGTGCGTTAAATTCTACCCACCCCCTAGCCCCCTCCGCAGAGGGAGGGGGAACAATAGAGTTGCATTCCGCAAGTGAGGGGGAGCAAGAGGATAATTTGTCAATCCCCCAAATCACCATAAAAGTAACCAATCAAAAAGATTTATTTCCCGATTCGTTCAATGTATTTAAATCAAATTCCAATGAATTTAGCGATGATTTTATCAAAGCACTAAGCGATAATAATTTATTGCCCAAAAAGCCTACCGATTCGCACATTGAGTCGCTTAAAAAACTCTTTTCAAGCTACAAAAAACAAAACGAAATCGACTTCTTTATCCACAAAAATGCCAAAGAGTTTTTGCAAGAGCAGTTTGATTTGTGGATGTTTAGCTATCTTTACAAAGATAGCGCGTTTCAGCAGTGGGAGGAAGTCTCTATCAAGCGATTGCAAAATGTCAAAAATCTAGCTTATGAGATTATTGACTTTATCGTAGCGTTTGAGGAGGAGCTAAAAGCGATATGGCTTAAACCAAAATTTGCCAAAAATACGCAATATGTGTTTAGTATCAATACGATTTTATCAAACGCCACAAATGCAAACGCACTTTTAGCAAAAATCTTTAGTGACTCACACTTTGAATCGCAAGTCAAAGAATGGAAAGAGCTAAATTTAGTAGGCGAGGATTTTGCTCTCTCATCATTGCAAGGGAACGAAGCAATACAAGCACTCCAAAATGATAAATATAAATTTCTGCCCATTGACACAAAGCATTTAAGCAAAGAGAGTAGATTTGCCTTGCTTTCTGCATTTAGCGATTTGGAGTCTTTGCTAAATGGTGAGCTAATCAAAAGCGATAATTTCCAAGCCCTAAACTCCATAATGCCAAAATATCAAGGAAAAATTGATTTGATTTATATCGACCCTCCTTTTAATCTTGGCGAGAATGCTAGTTTTGATTATAAAGTAAATTTTAAAGATTCTACTTGGGCTTCGTTGTTAGATTCTCGTTTGGAATTAGCAAATCAAATTTTAAACAACAAAGGAAGTATTTTCGTAAGGTGCGATTATAATGGAAATTTTATAGTAAGAAGCTTATTGAATAACATTTTCGGCGATGATAATTTTATCAACGAAATTGTAGTAAGCAAATCAGCAAAACTTACAGAAACAATAAAAAAATATCATAGCGGAAGCGATTCACTTTTCTTTTTTGGAAAAACAAATGATTGCATTTTTAATGTTCAGGGCATTCAAAGAGAAGAGAGAAAGTGGAGAGATATGCACTTGCCCGGTGAAAGATGGTCGCCAATCCCAAATGATTACATTCATTTATTTTCGCAAGATAACTTAGTTATTAAAAATGGTAAATACACAAGTAAGGCTAGAATTATATTGGGTAAAGAATTATTGCCACCCAATGGTAGGCATTGGGCTTTAAGTCAAGAAACAATTTTTGAATTGGAAAAATGAAGTGAAATTAGATTGATAGACGGCAATCCAAAAACACAAGAAAGTGATATAAAAAAATTGACTTCAAATTGGACAGATTGGGTGGGATATTCTAGTGATTGGGGATTTCAAACAGAGAATCACGAAAAAATTTTACAAAGGGCTATTTTGACAGGAAGCAATCAAAATTCTACTATTTTAGATTTTTTCGTAGGAAGTGGGACAACTTGTGCTGTGGCTTTAAAATTAGGACGAAAATTTGTAGGCGTAGAGATGGGCGAACATTTTTATAAAGTGGTGCTACCAAGACTAAAAAAGGTCATAGCAGGGTTTGCTAGCGGTATCAGCAAAGAAGTGGATTATAAAGGTGGCGGAGCGTTTAGATATTATGAATTAGAATCTTATGAAGAGGCTTTGGCAAATTGCGAATATGTTTTAGATGAAAATTCTATCATTGACTATCGCAAATCACGCAAACTTATAAAAGAGCTAAACAAAGAATATGATAAGCCAATAACGCTAAATATGGGTGGATATAGAGCGGAATTTGATATATTTCAAACTATCGCTAACCTTATGGGGTGGAAAATCAAGCGATTATTTTTGGATAAAACAATAGAATTGTGCGAATATAGTAACGGTGAGATTTTAAATGTGCAAAGCATCAACATAGCAAAATACCCAAAGCTAAAAAGCCTTATTTGGTGGGAAAGTAATGCCTAAAAAGTCGCCTGTTACGCAACTAATGCCAAATAATCCTATCGTGATTTATCAAGATTCTAGCGACTCACCCTCCATTAGCATTGTGCTAGAAAATGAAACGCTATGGCTTACACAAAGGCAAATTGCCGAGCTTTTTGGCGTAACCAAACAAGCCATAAATCAGCATATAAACAATATTTTTGCAGAGGGTGAGTTGGCAAAAAAATCAACTATCAAGTTTTTCTTGATAGTTCAAAACGAGGGAAATAGGGAAGTTTCGCGCGAAATCGAGCATTATAATTTGGATATGATTATCTCGGTGGGTTATCGTGTGAATTCCAAAAACGCGACAAAGTTTCGCCAATGGGCTAGTAAAATCCTAAAAGAATACATTATCAAAGGATTTGCGCTTGATGATGAGCGACTAAAAGGACAAAATGAGGGGTATTTTGATGAATTATTAGAGCGACTTAGGGATATTCGCTCTAGTGAGGCAAAAATCTACGCCCAAGTGCTAAAAATCTACTCCACAGCGATAGACTATGATAAAGACGATGAGCGCACAATCGAGCTTTTTAAAACTATTCAAAACAAACTCCATTATTCTGCACACGGATATACAGCTAGTGAGGTGATATTTGAGCGCGTAGATAGCGATAAGCCGCATTTGGGGCTTACAAATTTCAAGGGCAAAATGCCGACCAAAAAAGAAAGTGAAATTGCCAAAAACTACCTAAACAAAGATGAACTAGAAGCACTAAATAGAATCGTAAGCGCGTATTTTGAGTTTGCCGAGCTATCTGCGATGAATAGAGAGCCAAAGACAATGCAAGAGCATATTGATAAGCTAAATGAGTTTTTGCGTTTTTCTGGACGAGCGGTGCTAGATAATGCGGGGAGTGTGTCGCACAAAAAGGCGATACAAAAAGCACATAAAGAGTATATCCTCTATAAGCAAAAGACAAAAGAGGACATAGAAATCGCGTTTGAAAAATTTGCCAAACAAATTGAGGACAAAAAATGAGTAAGGCACAAAAATCCCTAAGCAAACCTGTGGCTAAAAAACTTGTGCTAAATGAAATCATCAAAGAGAATTATAAAGATTTTGATGAGTTTTTGCGTGAGCTAGAATTTGGCACATTTTCTTACTCTATCACACTCCAAGACTACCAACAAGCCGCGCTAAAAAATGCCCTAATCGCGCTAAAACTCTATATGGGCGATACAGAGGACAATCACAAAGATTTGCGCAATATAGAGCGATTCCAAGATAATGCGCTTAGTCTTTTGAATGCCTATCACACATACCAAAAGCAAAATCTTATGCCACAAATAAAGCGAAGCGAGATAAACAGAGCTAGTTTTTGGATGGCGACAGGCAGTGGCAAAACTATTGTGATGATAAAACTTATCGCCTTGCTAGGTGGCTTAAGCCAAAAGGGCGTGATTCCCAAAAAACCCATAATGTTACTCGCACCAAATGATAAGATTTTGGAGCAGTTTAGAGCGCAGATAGAAAGCTATAATGCCTTTAATGCTAAGCAAATAACGCCTATTGAGCTAAAAGACTTTGAGAGAGCGCAATCTAGCGGGAGTTTGTTTGGCGAAGTGGTGGTGTATATCGCTAGGATTGATTTACTAGACACAGCTGAAAATGTCGGCAAAGACGCAAAGGCAAAGCGACTAAATTATAGAAATTTCCTCACACAAAGTGGGTGGTATATCCTGCTAGATGAAGCGCACAAAGGTGATAGCAAGGACTCCGTGCGCAAAAGCTACTTCAATGCTTTGGCAAGTGGAATGCGTCCAAATGGCGAGATTTTGCGTAATAATGACTTTGCGCGTGGATTTATATTTAATTTTAGCGCGACATTTGAAGATGAGCTAGATTTGAACACTTGCGCGTTTAACTATAACTTAGAGCGATTCAATAATGACGGCTATGGCAAAAATATCGCCGTGCTTGATAGCGATTTGCGCTCATTTAGAGACAAAGGCGATGAGAAAACACAAAGAGAGAAAATCATAGAAAGTTTTGTGCTATTTTGCGCGATAAAACAAAGCAAAGATAAACTTTTTGACAAATTTAGCGAGTATGAATCGCTGCAAACAATGCCATTGCTATATCACAATCCTTTGATAATCGCTGTAAGCGATAAGGTAAATACCAAAGAAGCGGGGGTAAAGCTCTATTTTGAAGCGATTTTGCAGATTTTGGCAAATGATATAGACATAAAGCCAATCGCGCAAAATCTAGCCACAAAGCTAAAAGAGGCAAATATGTATTTCGCTCAAAATGAGCTAAGCGAAGCGTTTTTAGACATTGTGCGTAGTGTGGATAGCAAGGCTGTGAGGGAGAGTGTGTTTTATGCGGGTGGGATTTCTAGTGTAGAGGCGTGCAAAATAAAAGGCAATGATAAAGAACTCGCTTTTAAAAGCAAAAATGCAAATAAGCCATTTATGCTACTTAATATTGGTAGCACAAAAGAGTGGGAAAAGCACTATTTGCAATCACTTGGGCTAGAGAGTGGAGAGGATTTGGGATTAGGCTATTTTGGTAGCATAAATGATAGCACTTCGCCTATCAATATAATGATGGGTAGCAAAGTCTTTAACGAGGGGTGGGATAGCAACCGCGTGAATCTCATCTGCTTTATAAACATAGGCTCAAAAAATGCCAAAAAATATGTCCTCCAAACTATCGGGCGAGGGGTAAGAATCGAGCCTTTTGCAAATGTGCGTCAAAGGCTAGAAAAAGCCCATATAGACATAGCCATAAAAGAAAATCTAGCTCCGCTATGCGTGGGGGTGGAGACACTTTTTATAATGGCGAGTGATTATAGTGCGATAGAGGCGATACTAGAGGGGATAGAGGCGTTTAAGACAAGTGGGAGCATAAAGGGGTTTAAAATTCGGCGTGATTTTTCGCCACTGCTCGTGCCGACATACAAAGAGGGGCAAAAGCACAATGAAAACTACGGAATTTCTAAGGTGGATTTGGAAAATCTGCAAGAGTATGTAAAAAGCTATGATGAGGATATTTTGCTACTTTGTGGTGGGGCAAGTAGTGTGGATATGGGACTACACACTATCGCAAAAATCCGCGCAAATGAGGGCTTTGAAGTGCGGGGCAATAAAAAAGTCTTGCGCTCTAGTAATGCTTTTGTGGTAATTGATAGGTTTTTTCACGCAAAGAGAAAAGAGTTTAGTAAATTTGTGAATCTAGATGGCGAAATCTGCCATTTTGAGAGATTCACAAGCACACTTGATGAAATGGTAATCAATGAAATAAACAAAAAAATCAAAGAGCTAGTAAGCAGTAGCCCAAGCACCAAAAGCGAAGCACAGCTAATGGAGGAAGTAAAGCAGAGCAAAATCAGCATAGAGCAATACACACAAGCCATAAAATCAAACGCAAGCAAATCCACGCAATGCGAAGTGTATGGATACAAGCTAGATTCTAGTCTATCAAAGCACTACTACAATCCACTCATAATCGATGAAAAAGGCACAAGTAGGGAAAAAGGAAGTATCGTGTATGCTATAAGGCATAGCAGTGAGGTAGAATTTTTGCGTGATTTGCAGGGCTATATCTTGCGTGAGGATAGTGTGCTAAAAGATTGTGAGTGGTGTTTTTGTCGTTTGGTAGAAAATGTCGATGAAATCTATATCCCTTACTTTGATGAGAGTGCGCAAGAAATGAGGAGATTTTACCCTGATTTTATCTTTTGGATTAAGCGGGGAAGTGAGTTTGATATAGTGTTTATAGACCCAAAGGGAGTGAGCCTCGCCCCGCAAAACGCAGAAAATAAAGCGCAAGGATTTAGAGAGATTTTTGAAAACATAGCTTTGACATATCAAGGGCAAAATGTGCGTGTGAAGCTAGTGTATTACAACAAAAACGGCACAACAAATGCAAATCTAAAAGAGTATGTGTGTAGTGATATGCAGGGTATTTTTAAACTATAAGGAATGCTAAGTGCAACTCCTAAAATCCAAGTAAAAGCTAGAATAAATAACGATAAAATGCCAAGTAAAAATTGATAAATGTCGCCTGAAAATACTTGCAAAGGAGCAAAAGCCAAATGGAAATCAGCTAAATACAAATGGCGATTATCTACTAAAAGATAGCAAGGGCAAAAGCCACATTGTGTGCAAAGATTTAGCGCAACAATAGCTAGAAACTTTTTGGCTAAAAAGCCTTAGCGATGATTTTGTGCCAAAATTTACACCATAGACAAAAGAGATTCTCTCACAAAATGGAGTAAAAAAATCCACCTAAAATAGGCTTTTTTAGTAAAGCTAGAAGCAAAATCACAAGATAAGACACCTAGATAGGATAAATCCCCCTCCTTAGATTTGTCATATCTTTTTCCTCCACTTCCCCCACTTCCACAATAGACGCGAAATCACCAAAAAACACTTTTTGCCCCCCCCCCTTTTTTTCTTAAACCCTCCCTAAGCTAGCTAGCCTTATTTCGCGCTTGTGAGAGGCTTGATGATTTTTTTGTAGTTGTAGGGGGCTAGATTTTCATCAAGCTCTAGCAAATCCTTAGCAGGTGCGCGATTTACATCTTTTTCATCGTGCTCATCATAGTATATGTCGCCTTTTTTGTGTCCGTCCATATCAGCTGGGTAGCGCAATAGTCCCGGTGCGTATTTTTGGATTTCTTTAAATCCTAGATTGGAAGGAGTGATAGTTATGCCATCTTTTTGCGCTAGCACTACAAGTAGCCCTTGTCCCTCTTTTGCCATAGCGATAGATTGCCCCATTATGCGAGCTGCTTCAGTAGGATTGTGGAATCCTGTGGAGTTCTCCGCATTGACAAAGTCCGCCCTCATTTGAGATTTTCTATGCAATTCAAGCACTTCTTTTAGCGCGGCAGAGATTTTTTTGTCATCAGCTTTGCCATCAGTTTGGTATTTTGCTAGATTGCCCATAGCAGCGCGGACATTTTTTATATCCTCGATAAGGCTTACTATGGCGTATTCTGCACTTCGCTGCATAGAAGCGATAGAAGTTTGTATGCTATATACTTGGGCTTTTAGATACTCTTCAGGCTGTGCGTGGCAGGATTTGCACGCAGCATTGACATCTCTAAGCGGAGAGGTAAATTCGTGGCTTGTGATTTTTTTTGCTCCACCTCGTGTATAAGGCATATGGCAGTCCGCGCAAGATACACCATTTTGAGCGTGGATACCACCACTTGCAAATTCTGTCTCTGGGTGTTGGATTTTTATCATAGGAGCTTTTGTCTCTTTATGCACCCAATCCTGCGGGAATTTCTCACGCACTTTGTCATAGTAGTCATCAAGCATTTCGATTCTAAATGGTTCGCCTTTTTTCCACTCGCTCCAAGGGAATGCAAGTGTGAGTCCGTCTACGGTTACTTCTGTTGGCTTGTTGCCATCACGCCAATAATCAATCTGCTCATAAGTCTTTTGTGAGCCATCAAGCCATTTTGCATTTGGATTGCTAGCGATAGATTCACCCATAGTGGCGACTTTTGAGCCTGTGGATTTGAAGTAGTATTCCACGTGGCATTGCGCACATACAAGGGTTCTCATTTCTTGGCGAGATGCTTTTATGCCTTGTTTTGCGTCTTTTTCATAGCCTCTATCCACAAGTGCTTCTATGAGAGCTGGGCGAGTAAGTCGCAAACTCATATCGTTTGGAGAGTGGCAGTCCGCACAAGTAAGCCCCATTCGTGTGCCTCCGTGAAGTCCTGTGTGCTCTTTGCTATCGGGTGCTTGATTGTCCATTGTTGGGACATTTTTTATCATTGTCCAATACTTCGCGCTATTAAACTTCACAAAATCCCCACCAGCTACATTATCAATAAGCCATTTTGTCCAGCCGCTGTGGCAGTTCATACACGCAGTTGGCTGCCCGCCAAACGCCTTTAGCCCCGCAGAATTTAGCAAGTCTTTGTTGTTTCTAGCGGTTTTCATTTGGTCAGATTGGATATAGAAGTGATGCCTTTCTTCATTGAAATCCACCGAAAATGGATACCCTGCCCACATTCTCACAAGTTGAGGGAATCTATCAAGTTTGTTGTATGATAGATTTCCACCAAATTTCGTTGGCACAGGCTCATAGTTCGCACCCTTTAGATAAGAGTCCAAATGCTCTGGGAAAGCCTTGCCCCAAGTGGTAAATCTCGGGTCATCATCGCTGATTCCTGCCATATTTGCGCTAGCTAGCGCGATTTGCTCGCCTTTTTTCTCTCCTATGTCTGCGGTGATATAAGCCACTACAAAGCCTACTATCAAGCCTACTGCTAGGATTCCCCACAATTTTTTGTTGTTGTTCATTTTCTACTCCTTTTGGTGTTTGGTTGGTGTTTTATTTCGCCTAGACTAGCTAGCGCAAATGCCCCACACTGCTGTGGCAAGAGACACAATTTAGCGCGTCTTTTGTGCTACTTGGATTTAGCGTTGGATTTATGGCATTGTGTGCGTAGTCGCCGTGGCAACGGATACAATTCTCTTGCGCCCATTTCTTTGTATCGCTATTTGCGCTAAAGTGCTGTGGCAATGACTTATCAAAAGTGAAATGATAAGCGTGCCCTAAGCCTGTTTGGGCTTTGGCAGCCCATTTGCGCACAAAAGAATGAGGCAAGTGGCACTCTATGCAATTTAGCTCGTGGTGAGATGCCTTGTGATAATCAGCATAGACTTCATTCATCACATGGCAGTTGTTGCACGCGCTAGAATCGCTTGAGAGATAGCTTAGAGTATCCGCATTATAGAGGCTATACGCGCCATTTCCCACTATAAATCCGCCCACAAAGATTATCGCGGCAATGAGAATGTTATAGCGCATCTACTCTCCTTACTCCTTAGGTGTTTTATATGCGGTTGTTTGCTTACGCATTTGCCACACTAAGAACGCATAGCAAAAGTGTAAGCAAAATCTAAATGACTTTAGATTCTCAAACTCGGCATATAAATGAGAAATTCTACGCAATGTTTGGTAACAAAATCATTTAGAATTTGTCAATTTGTGTAAAATCTATGCAAAATTTATTAGAAAAAGTGAAATATATCATCATAGTAGGTGTTTTTAAGCGAGATTTGCTTCTATCGTAGTGGATTTGTGTAGATTTGAAGTGGCTAGTCGCTCTTATGATTTAGTGCGCGATTTGCGTGGCAAAATCCAAATAGAAACATTGCCAAAAAGCATTATCCCAAGCATATCAAAATCTATCAAAAAATGAGATTATTCTAAATTATCCTTTTTGTGCTAGTATTTTTGCTTTTTAAATCCAAAGGCTAGATTTATGCACAGATTTGTGTGCACTCATATCCAAAAACACAAAATCAAATAAACAAAATCCACAAGAAGTTAGGTTTGAAAATGATAGATTCTAAATCTAGCGTTTTGCAAATCTAGCCTCAAGGATTGCGACAAAAGGCAAAATAAGGAGCAAAAATGGAGTTTTTTACTAACTATATCAATCTGTGGTTTTATCTGCTTGCGTTTTTTGTGGGTGGGATACCATTTGGCGTTATGCTTACCAAAGTGCTTTATGGAATTGATTTGCGCAAGATAGGCTCGGGTAGTATCGGTGCTACAAATGTCTATCGCGCACTAAAAGAGCACGACCCCAAAAGAGCGAAGCTAATCTCTATCGCTACGCTCATACTTGATGCGATAAAAGGCACGGTCATCATAGCACTTGCTAAAGCTGTGGGACTGCCTTATGGCGCGCAGTGGTTTATGGCGATTTTGGCTGTGCTTGGACATTGTTATAGTCCGTATTTGGGATTTCACGGGGGCAAGGGGGTTTCTACCGCGATTGGCTCGGTGATTTTGCTTATGCCTATTGAGGGGGCATTGGGACTTGTAGTGTGGGCAGTGGTTGGCAAAGTTTTCAAAGTCTCTTCACTCTCCTCGCTTACAGGCGTGCTAAGTGGCGTGGTGCTTACCTTTGTGATTCCCTATCTTTTGCCATTGCCTCCTAGCATAGACATCACCGCCCAGATAAACAGCCACACGCCAATCGTGCTTATCGGGCTAATCATTCTCTACACGCATATACCAAATATTATGCGACTATTTAAGGGACAAGAAAGCAAGGTTTTATAGCTTGTTTAGATTTTATGCTAGATTTGTGCTTTTGATAGGTTTTGCTAGATTTTGTGTGATTGGGGTTTGGTATGGGCTATGAGATTCTCATAGAAAATCTCTGTATAGAGGCTATCATAGGGGTGCTACCTAGTGAGAGAGAGACACCACAAAGAGTGCTAATAAATGCAAGCATACACTATGAGAGCAGAAGTGATAAGAGGCAAAATGATAGGAAAGACAAAAGTGAGGGTGCAAAAAAAGATTTGCGCGAAAGCTCGCATAGCGGATTGGAGGGATTTGCTGATTTGGCAGGACAAGAGTGCTTAAGTGAGTATTTGGACTATGTAGAGATAATAAAGCATATCGCCACTATGCTAAAGCAGCGCAAATACGGCTTGCTAGAAAACGCCCTAGATGAGATTATCTCTTCGCTAAAAACCTCCTATCCCACTATCACAAAAATAGACTTAAGCCTAAAAAAGCTAGACATTTCTATAAAAGACATATTTGCCAAAAAAGACTACGCCAAAAACGCCTCTAATGCTTCTATCAAATGTTCTCACAAAGATTCTATTAGCGATTTTGCCAAAAACGCTCATAGCGATTCTATCAAGGATATTTGCAAAGATTCTATCCACAAAAACTCTTGCCACAGAGATTTTGAGTGCATTTTGGGCGTGCGCAAAATAAGCGAGTTTTTGTAAAATATTGCTTCAAATGATATGGTTCATAGCTTTGTGGTGGTTTTTACTAAACAGCCACATTGCCAAACTCCACAAAAATCACAAAAGTATAAAATCCCTTTACCTTACCAAATCCACTTGGCAAAATCTACTCCAAATCTACACAAATCCGCACAAAAATCCCCCAAAATCTCTCTTAAAAATAATCAAAAAATGCTAAAATTCGCTTGCATTGTGCTACTAGAAGTAAAGCCTAATAAGGGATTGCATAATGCTACTTCTTATCGATGTTTCTTAAGCTTTGGTTTTGTAAGCTTTACACTTGCCAACTAGCCACGATGCAGATTCTCTCCTCTTAGCAAAGCAACCCCCTTTTTTAGACTTCCACTTCTTACGCCCTTGCCAACAAATCCAAAAAGGAGAACTAATGAGCAAAAAAGCCATTGACAAAAAGGCGGTTGCGGAGTTTTTTGCGTTTTGCAAAGAAAACGAGGTAGAATTTATCGATTTTCGCTTCACTGATATAAAAGGTGTGTGGCATCATCTTGGATTTTCTGCAAATGCTGTGAATGAGGACAGCTTTGCGGGGATTCCATTTGATGGTAGCTCACTTCCTGCGTGGCAGCCTATCAACAAATCCGATATGATTCTTATCCCTGACCCTGTGCGATACTTCATCGACCCATTTACCGCAGATACCACAGCGGTGGTGTTTTGTGATATTTGGGATATTTACAAAGATGAGCCCTATGAGAAATGCCCCCGCTCTATCGCAAAAAGAGCGAGCGAATATCTGCGCTCTAGTGGCATAGGCGATGTCGCGTATTTCGGACCAGAGAATGAATTTTTTGTCTTTGATTCTATCAAAATGAAAAGTGCGGTAAACTGCCAATACTATGAAATCGACACCGAAGAGGGCGAGTGGAATCGCGACAAAGAGTTTGATGGCGTAAATATAGGACATCGCCCGGGCACAAAGGGCGGCTACTTCCCTGTGCCACCTGTGGATACGATGATGGATTTGCGCGCTGAAATGGTAAAAGTGCTAAACCAAGTAGGGCTAGAGACTTTTGTCCTCCACCACGAAGTCGCTCAAGGACAAGGCGAAATCGGCGTGAAGTTTGGCACTCTTGTAGAAGCGGCGGATAATATCCAAAAGTTTAAATATGTCGTAAAAATGGTAGCCCACCTAAATGGCAAAACCGCGACATTTATGCCAAAGCCGCTGTATAACGACAACGGAAGCGGTATGCACACACACATTAGCATCTGGAAAAGTGGCAAAAATCTTTTTGCAGGGAATGCTTATGAGGGGCTTAGCGATATGGCACTGCACTTCTTAGGCGGCGTGTTAAAGCACGCTCGCCCTCTAGCAGCCTTTACCAACGCTAGCACAAACTCGTATAAAAGGCTTATCCCGGGATTTGAAGCCCCTAGTATCCTTACCTACTCTGCACAAAATCGTAGTGCAAGTATCCGCATACCATACAATAGTGGCGAGAAAGCAAAGCGAATGGAATTTCGATTCCCCGATAGCTCAAGCAATCCTTACCTAGCGTTTGCCGCACTGCTTATGGCAGGACTAGATGGAATCACAAACAAAATCGACCCGGGCAAACCAATGGAGATGAATCTCTTTGAGCTAACGCTTGATGAAATCCGTGCAAAAGGCATAAAGCAGCTTCCACACACACTTCGCCACGCCATAGAGGAAATGCTCCAAGACAAAGAGTATCTAAAGCAGGGCAAAGTCTTTAGCGAGGACTTTATCCAAACTTACAAGCAATATAAGTTTGAAACCGAAATCTGGCCTTGGGAGGGACGCCCTCACCCATTTGAGTTTATCACTACTTATAGCTGCTAGCTAGATTCTAGCTTTGTTTTGGGCGTTTTTGCGCCCTTAGCAAAAGCCTCTAGCTAGATTTGCATAGTAGATGATATGTCCCAAAGTCTTGCACTGCTGGTAGTTGCGTGATTTTGGGACTTCAAGCCCTGCAAGATTTTCTACGCAAGATTTTCACTCGCTTAAGCAAAACTTTCTAGCAAAATAAAAGTCAAGGTTTTATCTACTTTTGTAAAATACTTCTGCACTACCACAAAGCTACACCAACATAAATTGTCTAAACGCCATATCAAATCATAAGGAGTCTGCCTTGCCACAAGCCACAGAATTTACCATTTCATTAGCGTTTTCTGATTCTCAAAAGACACCATTTCTTGGTGATGAAGATGAAGTGATGGGAATCTTTAGAGATGATTATTACCTCAACTACACACTATACAAAGTCGATACAAACACATATCTTTTTAGAAACGAAGAAGATGAGTTCATACAGTGCTCTGCAAATAAACCTAAGCGAAATAATGAACAAAATGATAGGTGGTTTTGGGTAAATGACAACATTTACCACGACACGCAGGACGCCATAAACGCTATAAATGCAACTCTGCCAAAGCACTTACAAATCGATGACTTGGACTCTGTGCCACATATAGAGATTGAAGCGAGCTTTTTCTATGGGGATTTTAGTGAAAATGAAGAACCTTTTATTCTAGATGATGATAAGGTAAAGCAAGCCTTAAGCTACCCTTATGAGAGAGAGTTTGCTATCTACAAAGACTATTTAGAAAACTTCGTGCGTGCAAATCTCTACAACATAGTCCAAAAGCAAGCACAAAAAAGAGGAATCCCACAAGCAGAGGTAGAGTATGAGGACAAAGACGAATACCAAGTAGAGAGTGATGATATAGAATACGAAGATGAAGCAGAAAGTATCAGTGAAAATCCACCAAATGGCAAATCTGCAAGCAAAGGTGCTACCAAATCAGCTATCAAGCCTGTCTTGGCATATCGCTACAAAATATATGTCTCAAACGACAAAGATAGCAAAGCTAATGCCATCTACTGCGCCAACCAAATAAAAAAATCCAAAAAAGGCAAGGGTGGTGAATATGTGCTATATAGCCAAGATGACTTAGAAAAGCAAGAGAGAAGACTTAGAGCTTTTGATGTGCTTGATATAAGTGATTTTAAGCAAGATGAAAACTACACAGATGTGCTATCAGCTTCTCTTACTGTGCGTGCTTCTAAGATATTCACAGACAAAGAAGCGCAAAACTTAGAAGAAGTCCTAATAAGCACAAATATCATACGAGATAAAGTCCAAATCGATAGGTGGGTAAAAAACTGCGACAATCACTCCAAAGACTTGCCACTAAATGACATATTTTTTAACCCAGAGACTTATTTTCCTAAAGAAATAGCGACAAGCACAAGCCAAGCGACAATAGACCCTGCTCAAAAACAAAGCGAAGTTTTGCCCCCCCCCCCCCCACAATATCAGCTCTATAAATTATTTTAACAAATCTCTAACCCCCGACCAAAAAGAAACCATATCCAAAGCCCTATCTAGCCCTACTCCCATCTACCTAATCCAAGGACCACCCGGCACAGGCAAAACCACCGTCATAGCCGAGCTAATAGCCCAATACACCGCACAAGGCAAAAAGATTTGGCTAACCTCGCAGTCAAATCTCGCAGTAGATAATGTCTTAGAGCGATTGCCAAAAGATGAGAGGATTTTCCCCACGCGTATCGGTAGTGAGGACAAAATCCAAGACAAGCTATTTGCCAATGATTCTCAAGTGATAGACTACTTTATATACCAATATCGTGGCAAAATCCGTGAGTTTATCGACACTTATGGCAAGAACATTGATAAGTATATAAGCACATATAATGAGTTCATACACATAGATAAAGACTTACACAAGCTAGAGTCTAGCATCACAAGTGCGCGACAAGAGCAAGACACAGTCATACAATCTAGCTTTTTTGCATACATAGATACCGTTTGCAAAGATTTGAATAGTGCCAATCTCTCTATATTGCGAAGTATTTCAAAATCTATGCTAAAGGAGCAGTGCGAGAGATTTCATAAGTTTTTGTGCGAGCAAAGTCAGCAAAAATATAGCTTTCTTGGCAAGTATGCAAGTAGTGATGAGCCAAATGAGCCAAACCAGCAATGGCAAACTCTATGGGAAAAAGGCGAAGAAGCGCGAAACAAAGAGATTCACACGCTAATGCAAAGCTGCATAGGCGATACTCCACCCAACATAATCAAACAATTTATGAGAGAAAATCACATAAATGCAAACACGGTCAATACAAAAGAGCAAGCACAAAAGCTACAAGATAAAATCCAAGATAAACTAAAAGAGCAAATGCAAAAGCGAGATGCCCTAGCCAAGCGCAAAGACTCTATACAATCCACTCTAGAAGAGATTGCAAAGAAGCTAGATTTTGACAAAAATACCCACTCACAAAACACGACTCAAAACACACATAGTGAGCTAAAGGCACATATCAAACACCTGCAAGAAAAGCTAGCTATCTATAAAAAGCTAGATTCTTTGGAGATGCCTAGCAAAGAATCCACATTCCAAACGATAGCCCAAAAGCTAAACCAAAAACTTGGGCTAGACATTACCAAAGAAATGTTAGAAAAAATGCAAAAAGGATTTGCTACAAATGCCACTACCAATGAAAAAGAGCTAAAAAAGATTTTGCGTGATATTGATATTGCCAAAGAAAACAAACAAAACATAAGCGAGCAAGAGCTAGAAGCAATCGCAAATGAAATACTACAATCAAAACAAGGCGCCAAAGCTAGTGAGAACTGCACTAGATATGCCAATGTAATGGAGGGCATAAAGATTTGCGCAAATGTCTATGCTGCTACTTGCAATATCGACCCCAGAAAACTCTCCATAATGCAAGATGAGAAAGAAACACCAATCATATTTGATGTCGTCATTGTCGATGAGGTAAGCAAGATGAACGCTATTGAAATGCTACTGCCAATGCAGAGGGCAAAAAGGCTTATCCTAGTAGGCGACCAGCACCAGCTCCCACCGATATTTAAAGAGGGCATACAACGAGAAGAGATAAAAGAAATGCTTGATATTTCAGATGAAATGTTTGATAGATACAAAAATCTAATCGAGTATTCTAAATTCACGCAGTTTTTTGAGATTTTCCCTGATAGTGCCAAGTCGCGACTAACTACGCAGTTTCGTATGCATCCACACATTATGGAGTTTATAAACCATTTTTATAATGATAAGCGACTACAATGCGGACTGCCAAATCCAGATGAAACCAGAGCGCACGAGTTTGGAGAGCTATATGGCATAGAACATAGACATATACTATGGATAGATAGTAGCACTAGCTGTGAAGACGCTCCAGAGCACAGCACCTCTAAGCGCAATATGCGAGAAGTAGAAGTCATAAGAAAAATCATCAAAGATATGGCTAGTGTGTATAAAGCACACAAAACTAAGCACAATCTCGCCCAAAGTAAGCGCAAAGAAATAGGAGTGATTAGCTTTTATGGTGCGCAAGTAGGAGAGCTTAGAAATATCCGCAAGGATAAAGACTATTCTAAGGATTTAGACATAGATATATCCACAGTCGATGACTTTCAGGGCAAAGAAAAAGATGTCATCATCGTATCCCTTGTGCGCACGGATAAAGGCATTAGCCACAATCGCTTTATCAAAGACTATCGCCGTGTAAATGTGGCTTTTTCTCGCGCAAGGCAGCTACTCATAGTCATAGCGTGCAATGAAGCATTTGATAGAGTTCAACTATCATTTGGTGATAAGGAAACCAAACTAGGCTACCAAAAAATGCGCCAATCCCAAAAATGCTTCGTAGTAAATAAAAAGCTAAAAGACATTATTCATTACAAATCTAGTGATTACGCAAGCACAGATAAACCACACAAAGGCTAACAATGACTCCTTTTCATACTATCATCGCCACACCATACTTTAAGCTAGAGACAAGCTATTCTTACTCCAAGCAAGAGCGTCTGATGAATGACATAGAGTTTTTTGTGCTAAGTATGATTATGCACTATAAGGAAAAGCGTGGAGATTCTAGCTTAGAGGATATGATAGAATCTATCCCGCGTGATTTTTCATTTCACTTGCCAAAATCACTGCTATACTCGATGATACAAGAAAATCTAACCACAAGGGATATTATTTCTAGCACAGATTCTAGCGAGCAAAAGTCTATTATGCAATCGCCACTAAAGGATATAAGCATTAGCAAGGAAATGCGTGATTTTTATGACCGTGGATACATACTAGGCGATAGAGAGAAAGAGTCTAAAACAATCTATTATGATTACTTCGCTGATGATGTATTTTCTATGCACAAATCCGAAAGGGCAAGTAGCCCAAATGAGCTTAATGCGGACTTTTCCCAAATAAACCAAGATAAGCTAAAAGACTTTATCGCCAATGGCTTAGAAAAGCACTTCAATCTAAAAATTGAGAACATTGAGAAAGAGCAGCTTAGCAAAGATACAAAACTTCATATTCGTATTGATATGAGCGAGTGCGTGATTGAGTTTGCTTCTCCAAGTAAAAAGTTTGCAAACTATCTAAATGGACTAAATGATACACGCGTGATTCAAAAACTACTAGATGAGGTATTTATCAGCACACAAGCAGGTAGTGAGGACTTTGCCCTGCTAGATTTGCACCAAACCCATCTAGCCACCAATGCCACATATAGACTTGAGTATCAAATAAGCGATAATCTATGTATAGGCAGGGCAAATGCGATAGAAGCGATACGGCAAAATCACAACCAAAATCACAACACGCTTTTTATTTTGCTTGAGAATGATTTGGGCAAATCCGCACAAAAAGCAGATGAGCAAGAGGAGTATAATGAGATAGTTATTCCTAATGATTTTGGACTAGAATGTGGGCAGTGGATTGATAAAGATTCACTTTATACGCTCTACAATGTCAAGCTAAAAATGTCCAAACAGCGCACCAAAACGCTACAAATCCCTGTGATTGAAGCAAAAAATGATTCTTCAAAAATCACTAGCGTAAAAGAACAAGTCATATCCTACCTACAAAACGAGTATAAAAAATATCGTGATTTTAGTGAGATTATCACTTCTCTTAAGTGCTACATAGCTTTGCACGCACTTGGCGCAGAGCCAAACCCCAAACCACTCTCTATCGCACTCCAGACACACGATAAAAGCGAGCACGACAAAAAGCAAGTAGAGCTACACGATATACAAACAGCGATAAACAAACTACAAAAATCCTCTATTATGCGCTTCATCACGCACTATTTTGAGCAAAATATCCCTGCAAATAAAAATCTAAAAATGTTTTTATTTGGCAAGTGCTTGGAGGGGCGAGAGTATATCGATAGATTGCACACTATCGCCACTCACAAATCACAGCACAAAGGCGAGGAAGCAAAGCAATTATTTGAGAAATACTGCCAAAATCCCCCACTTACAAAAGGCACTCTAAGCGATACTTTGCTAGCCACGCTAAAAGATGATTCACTAGAGGCAATATATGAGTGGATTAAACCCGTATTTATCAAAAATATGCCAAAACAAAATCTAGCTGATATAAAGCGAGCTAGTCAATACAAGCTACTTGATAAAAGCACTCAAGACATTGCCCTAAGCAATCGCACTCTATCCCAAGAGCTATTTAGAGAGTTTGACAAACTAGCAACAAATCAAAGCATAGATAGCGCAAATGAGTTTGCTAGCTTTACCTCGCACAATGCGTATAAAATCATCGATTTACACGGTCAATTATCAAAAGCAATCCACCCAAGCGACAAACTTAAGCTATTACAAGGGTTGATTCAAGTGCACGACAAGCTACAAAAAGAGTGCGATATAAACCACACCAAAGAGATTTTAGAAAATCTACGCGAATTTAGCGCGGGTATTTTTGAGCATATTGACTACTTCAAAAAATATAATGCCAAAACTATCGCTATATGGGATACAAGCGCACTTATTGACTTTAGCAAATCCCTAGAATCCAAAATGCGCGATTTGTATAACATAGTCCCAAAATCTGTCCTAAAAGAACTAGATGGGCTAAAAAACGGCGATGATGAAAGGGCGCAAAAAGTGCGCGAAGTAAACCGCTTTTTAGCCAAATCTAGCTTTGATAAATATGATGATTTTGACTACGATAGGTTTGGCACAGATGATAGCCTCATAGAAATCGCAAAAGATTTTTTAAGCGACCCTTTGCGCAAATCGCTTGTAAAAAAGGTGTGGATTAGGAGCAATGATAACAATCTATGTGCAAGGGCAAATGGCACAAATGGGCAACTAGAAAAACTCTACGCAGGCATCAATGACCCTCAAGTCAATCAACTCCAAAAGAAAAGGAAAAAGAAATGAGCCATATCACACAAGCACAGCTAGATAACCACCGCATAAAATCAAAGCAAATCATAGATATGAGAGCTAAAATCCGCCGCATACTAGCCACGCTAGAGAAAAAGGCTAGTGTGCATAGCGATTTGCAATGTGAATTTGACACATTGCAAAATGAGCTAGAAACGCTAAAGCAAGACATTGATTTGGATTCTGCCCTGCCACAATTACAAGAAGACATCTATCGTGGCTCGTGGTATGTAGAGCAATATGCAGAGGAGCAAACGCAAAAAATCAACAACATACACAGCCAAGCAAAGCAAAATCTAAACACAGCTTTGCGACTGCAAGAAAGACAACGACAGATTTTATCTCAAAGTCAAGCCCTCATTGAAAAGGAGGAAGCATTTGCCACAGAGAATCGCTTGCTAAATGAGCAACTAGACGCCCTAGAAACACTGCGAGATAACACATTTAAAGAAGACTTCACTATCAAAGAAGTCAAAGATTGCTTGGCTAAGAATCTAAGTGCAAGTATACAATCTATGCGCCAAGCAATCAAAAAGCGAGATATGACTAGCACAAATTTTAGCGAGCTAAGAGATAAGATATTTGGCATTGGCGAAGAGTTTATGAGCCATATCCAAGATGAGGAGCAAAGATATGACAATCTAAAATCTATCAAAAAAGCACTTGATAGCATAGGGCTGGATTCAAAAGCGAGGTTTGAGCCAGAGCAAAATACCTTTATAATCGAGGGTAAAAACTTCAGTGGCGAGAGGGCGAGCTTTGCTATCAATGATTTGGGTGTGCGCTATGAGTTTAAGGGGTATGAGGGGGATTCTTGCTTTGAGGGAAGCTCTAAGGTGCTAGAAATCCTAAAATCCATATATAGCATCGACACAAGCCATATAAAGCTAATAGAGGGCAACCCAGATAGAATCAAAAAAAGCGCGAAACCAATCCCAGCACCCACACATACCAATACAGGAGGACACAATGGCTAGCGTAAGTTTAGATAAGCAAAACAAAGAAGGCGAATGGGTGGCGTTTTTGCGCACACAAATTTTTGCCAACAAAATGTTGATTTTGCACGGCAATGTAGAGGATTATTTCTACTCGCCAATCGTAGAGGATTTTGTCCTTTTGCAGAAGCGACTTGAAGAGATTTTGCGCGAAGTAGGGTATACACAGCTATGCTTTTGGGATAGGCTAAATGGCGCAGACAATACAAAAATATCATCTTTGCACAAAGAGCCAAGTAGCGGTGTGCCAATCGATTTTGATGATGAATCTAGCCAAAAACAACCACAAAAAACGGATACAACAGAATTTTTTGCGATGATTCGCTCCGCATTTATGCAGGCAAATGAAAGTGAGGAAGTAGGGCAAAAAAGAGTGGCATTTATTGCAAACTATGCTTCATTTGCTATGCCAAATGCCACGCAGCTTGATAACAATGACAAAAAGGCTTTGATGTTTTTGCGTGAGTGTGTGAGCCAATCACACTTTGCAGAATCTAGCGATAGAGGCAAACCACAGCCACTAATCATTCTAATCGTGCAAAATCTAGCGCATATCCCCCTGCTTTTATCGCAAAACAATGCTTCTATTAAGGATATTGCTATCCCTATGCCAGATAGAGCTACAAGAGAAACATTTATCAATATGACTACTTTTGACTTTAGCCAAGAATTGCTACAAGATTCTACGGCACAAGAGGAGTTTATCGACCATTTGGAGGGGTTTAGCATTAGGGATATTTTGCATTTGCGTGATTTGCTAGCATATTGCACGCTACAAGGTGAGAACATAAATCACAAAGACCTAATCTATCGCTACAAATATGGCACAAAAACTAGCCCGTGGGAATCGCTAAACAAAGCCACAGTGCGTGAGCTAAAAACTACGCTAAAAAAGCGCGTAAAAGGACAAGATAGCGCGGTAGATAAAGTCGCTCAAATGGTGCTTCGCGCATATACGGGACTATCTGGGATTCAGCACTCAAGTGCTAGAAAAACACCAAAAGGTGCGCTATTTTTTGTAGGACCCACAGGAGTTGGCAAAACAGAATTAGCAAAAGCCTTGGCACAAGCATTATTTGGCGATGAGGATTTGTGTATCCGCTTTGATATGAGTGAGTATAATCACGAACACAGCGACCAAAGGCTAGTAGGTGCTCCACCCGGGTATGTAGGATATGAGGAGGGTGGACAGCTTACAAACGCCCTAAAAAAGCGTCCATTTTGCGTGCTACTATTTGATGAAATCGAAAAAGCACACCCAAGAATCTTAGATAAATTTTTGCAGATTTTAGAGGATGGGCGACTTACCGATGGCAGAGGAGAGACAGTTAGCTTCACAGAATCTGTGATTATTTTTACCTCAAATATCGGTGCAAGCACGGCTAGAAGCGAAAAAGAGTTTATACAAGCTGTGCAAGAGCACTTTAGGGATAAACTCAATCGCCCAGAATTGCTAAACCGCATTGGCAACAATATCACTGCCTTTAATCACATCGACAATCAAGACATTTTGCGCGAAATCATACAATCCAAACTATCAAATCTAGAAGCACTTCTACAAAGCAAGTATAAAATCACTTCGCTAGATTTGCAAGACTCCGCACTAAATCCAATGATTAGTGATTTTTTGAAGCAGGGTGGCTCTAGTAGTGGTGGGAGAGGGATTTTAAACGCGGCGGTAGATTCTCTCATCGACCCTATTTCAAATGCGATTTTTGAAAGTGATGAGTATGCAAACAAAGTGCTAAAGATTTCTCGCAGTGGCGATGAGGGACTAAAAATAGAATTTGTATAAAGCATAGATTTTTAGCTTGTCTAGATTTAATCACAATTAAGGAGTAAATTTGCTAAATATCGCTCGCTTCATTCCTTGCACAAAAGCAGAGGGCATAGGCAAGAGATTTTGTATATGGGTGCAAGGCTGCAATCTAGCCTGCCCAAACTGCTGCAATCTAGCCTTACAGCCCTTTATCCCGCGCAATCTTATGTCCACACAAAAACTACTAGGGCTAATCGCACAATCAAAAAAAGCGCACAATATTGAGGGAGTAACCTTTCTAGGTGGAGAGCCGTTTTTGCAAGCAAAGGGTTTATCAAAGCTAGCCAAAGGTATACGCCAAATGGGGCTTTCTATCATTTGTTTTAGTGGTTTTACACACAAAGAAATCCTAAACTCTCATATAAGCGAGCGAGCAGAGCTACTATCCTACCTAGATGTGCTAATCGATGGGCGATATATACAAGAGCAAAAAAGTAGCTCACGCAATCTAGTAGGCTCTAGCAATCAGCGGTTTATCTACCTTACTGATAGATATGATTCTTCCATAGAATCTAGTAGCCTTACAGAACTAGAAGTGCGACTTACAAGTGATAGTATTGCGTTGTTTAATGGCAATCCACATTTGATGAGTTCGCTTCTAACCACGCACTAAAGCATTTTTGCACATAAACATTTATCTGCAATTTTTCTTGTAAATGTGCAAAACCCCCAACCAAAACGCTAGTCTATTTTGTGCTTCTAGTCTATTTTGCACTCGTAGAAGTCGCTACTCTTGCTTACAAAAGAGCCGTTCTTATACGAGCCTGCTTCTTTGGCAGCCTTATCACTTAGGCACGCATCTTGCCTCTCTAGATACTCTTTAAACTTCTGAACATCTGTTTTGGACTTTGGCACAAAGTTTTTGATAGAGTCCTTTTGAGAGCTTTTTTGCGCTCCAAAGCCACTCATAGAGTTTGTGGCGTATTTTTGCGCTCCAGCGCAGATTTTGCCGACACTTGCAGGTAGCACCACACCGCTTGTGCGCATAGCGCAGATAAACTCCTTTATCTTAGCATTGCTGATAATCATCGGTTTAAACGCATTTTCCTGCATACTTGCCATACCTAGTAGCACGCCACTTCGGCTAAAAAACGGACGCCCAAAGATTACGCGCTGGTCGTTTTGTATAGGCAGCTCTACACTTTGGGTGTTTGCCCTGCCTACGCGAAGCACGCTTATATCGGGGTTGTTAAATGTCGTAGTAACTGTGAAATAATCGCTCGCACTCACAGCAGGCTTGCTAATGTCATAGGCATTGTTTTTCATAAGCCTTGCGTGGTAGTAGCTTTGAGCGCGGATATTGCAGTAGTCATCAGTGTATTCCTCCACTTCAAATAGTGCTAGCCCGCGCCCTTTATCAAGGGCTTTTAGCCGAAGCTGTGCTATGCAGATGAGGTTGCCCGCACTATCATCGCGCATTTTTAGGAGCATTTCTTTTGGGTAAGCAGAAGCGTTGTGCGCTAGCTCCGCAGAAGTCAAAAAGATTTTATCAGGTAGTAGTAGCCCAAACCCACTGCGGTAGCTCCCATCATCAAAACTTACCATAGCAAGTCCTATGTAGCGAATCCACGGGAAACTTCTCTGCACTTCTTGGAAATCCTGTGGCAAGCTCGTTTGCATAACGAGCAAATCTTGCAAGCCTTTTTTTGGGGCGGGGAGGTTTAGTGCTTCTGGCTTGTGAGTGGGGATTTTTGTAGGGATTTTGGGCTTTGGTGGAGTTTGGGCGATAGCTTGTGCGGTGGATTGTGTAGAATTTTTGCTTTTTGCCAAGCTATCATTAGAATCTTGGCTAGATTCTTTTATCGCTTCAAATTGCTTGGCGATTTGGGAGCTTTTTGCGCTATTTGCTGTCTCTGTATTCTCTGCTGCTCCTACTTCCTCTGCCCCCTCTGCAAGCGCGACAAATCCGCCAAAAAAGCACAAAACACCAAAAATAATAGCATTTTTGTAGATTTTATAAACGCGCATTTTGATAAGCCTTTGGCATAGATTTTTCCCCGATTCCACACATTTACCCCCAAGATTACCACTCCAAATATTCCCCCACAAAAAAGATAAATCAACTAACGCCCAAAATATTTCACGCCAAAAAAGCAAGATAAATTTCTAGGCATTAAAATGTGGTAAATGCAAAATCGGTAAAATACGCATTGCTTTAAGCACTCTTTATGAAACTAAACTTAAAAGGATACAAATGAAAGAGCTAAAGACATTTAGCCCAAGCAAAGAGGAGCTAGCTTCTTATGCAAAGGCAAAAATCACCACAAGCAAGGGCGATATTATCGTGCGATTTTTTGGCGAAGCTGCACCACAAGCAGTTAGCAATTTCGCCACTCTAGCAAAAAGCGGATTTTATGACAATCTCACATTTCATCGCGTAATAGATGGATTTGTCGCGCAAGGTGGCTGCCCAAAAGGCGATGGCACAGGCGGACCGGGCTATGCTATCGCGTGCGAAGTAGCTAGCAATCCCCACAAGCACAAGAGGGGCGCACTCTCTATGGCGCACGCAGGGAGGGACACAGGAGGCAGTCAGTTTTTTTTGTGTTTTGTGGATTTGCCTCATTTGGACGGGGAGCACACGGTGTTTGGCAGTATAGAGGAGCAGGACAAAGACAGCTTTGCCGCGCTTGACTCACTAAAGCAAGGGGATAGTATTGTAAGCATTGAGATTTTGAGCGAGTGAGGCGCAATAAAATACCACACCATTTAGTTGTCTTTATGGTGTGGTGGATTTATCGCTAGATTTTTTGATAGAATCGCTAGAGCCTACACACGCAAGCAAATACAAAAATAGTAGCAAAGAAGCTACTGCCCAGCCTACCCCTCCCCAAATAGACTTATTTACAAAGCAAGCAACTGCGATAATGAAACACGATAAACAAACAAAGCCAAGCAAAACCTTAATCAAAATTTCAAAAAAACTAGCAATCAATTTGTTTATAGCAAATGAGATAAGGCATATCAAAATCAAAGATATAAGTGTCCCTACTATAAACCAAGCATTTTCATAAAATAATCCCAATGCTTCAAACACTAGATTTTTGCACTCCCCCAAAATGCCCCAAAAATCTTTTTTATCCAAAATATACAACCAGCAAAATTCACAAATGCCCTGCTTCTAGCCTACTTTTTTACTTCTTTTTCTTTTTCATAGTGGCGAAAAACATCTCACAATATGCGCGATTTGACATTGTCAAACTTAGAGATGACCCAGCTCCTCCTCCTAGTATTATGTCGCCCCTTATGCAGTAAGTCGCTCCAGAAGATGGGACAAACACGATATAGCTTGGATATTTGCCAAGTGAAAATATAGCTAGAGGATAGTCCCCAGCCACTTCTACGCAAAACCCGCCTTTGCCCCTCATCTCGCCAAAGCTACCTTGCGCTTTTGTCCCGCTAGGACTATATTTGCCCTCGCTATTTAGGCTTGGATTATACTCAAAGTGCACGGGGAATGCTAGCTTTGTATTGTCCCAAAAGCTAGCAAAGCAGATTTTGCTTTTGTCCTGCATAGGATTGCTACCTAGTGAGCTTCCTTGCAAGGTGGTAAATCCTAGATTTTGACTCTGCTTTGGTGTATAGATACTCTTGCCTGTGTTTGCTGGCGTTATTTCATTTATGACGGTTGGTAGCACGACATCTAGACACCCGCTTAGCCCCACACCACACGCTAGACATAAACAAACCGCGTATACAAATCTACATAGATTATGATAGATATATTTCATTTGGATTCTCTAAAAAAGCACACTAAAGCTGCCATAAGGCACAACGACAAGATTATACAGCGAGCCTATGGAGGCTTCCACTCTTGTCCCAAACTCAAGCCAAGTATGCCTACCTATATCAAAGGCTAGCCCTGTCTTTATCCCTGCCAAAAAACCTGCACCCGAAGTTCTGCCTTTATATTTGTAGCCATAGCCTAAATAAGTATTTCCCACATACGATTTAGTGCCGACTTCATATTCATAATCATACTCCCCATAGTTTCCGCCGATATACGCGTCTAGCACATATCGCACAGGGCTATCAAAAAGTTGAGGAATCCACCCCAAGCCCAAATATCCATCTACGATAAATTGATTTCCCTTAGCCCACGCATAGCTTGCTCCTAAGAAAAACCTAGTGCTATCGCCATACTTAAACCCTAGCTCAAGGCTAGTTTGTGGGACTATCCACAAATGCAAACCGATATAAGCCCCGCCCTCAAGCCTGATATAAAACTGCGTATCTGTGTCTTTTTTGCTCGTATAGATGACTTCCTCATCATCTTCCTCTTCTTCATAGTAGTATCTTGTTTTGTTTTGCTGCTGATTTTGCGCAGGGGGACCGTAGTATTGGGGTTGATTTCCTTTCGGGTAGTTTTGCTTTGATTTTTGGTTTGGGTAGTTATTTGGGTAGTTGCCCTGATAGTTGCCTTGTGTGTTTTGATAGTTGTTTGGATAGCTATTTGGTGCGCTATTTTGGGGATTGCTTCGCGTGCCTGTCCTATCTAGCTCTTTTTGGAGTTGATTATTTTGCCTTTTTAGCTCCAAAATCTTTTTTTGCTTCTCTAGTCGCTCTATCTCTGCGTCTAGATTTTGCGCCTGCGCCACACACGCTACAAATGCGCTTAAGCACAAGGCTTTAAGCATTTTAGAGGTTTTGGCAGATACTTGGGGAGTTTGTGAATCTTGGGAGATTTGTGCTTGGGAAATTTGCCACGAGCGAGTTAAAGAGGTTCGCATCACATATCCTTATATTTAGAAGTTTTGTTATGTGATTTTGCCCGTTTTTTTTTTTTTGTCAAGCGTGGAAACGCGAAATCTCTACTAAAAAATCCAATAAAAGAAATAAAGAAAAGAAAAAAGAAGTAAAAAGCAAGAGAGAACTAAAGAAGTAAAAACCCCTAAAAAAAGGGCATAAAAAAACCTAGCTTAGAATCCCTAAGCTAGGCAAGACGGAATAAAATCTAAAAAAGCCTTATTTAGCTTCTTCTGTTTTAGTTTCCGCTGGAGCTTCTGTGCTAGCTTCTGGAGCTGGTGTAGCTTCAGTTGCTGGAGCTTCTGTGCTAGCTTCTGGAGCTGGTGTAGCTTCAGTTGCTGGAGCTTCTGTGGAAGTAGCTTCTTGTTTTGGTTTGTCATCTCCACAACCAACAAACAATACGCCTAGAGCTGCTACGAAAGCAAAAAGAGCCAATTTTTTCATAGGATTCTCCTCAAAAAGTGAAATTGAACTGAAGTTATAACATAAAAAAAGTTAATTGACAAAGAAATTTGCAAAATATTTGCGCAAAAAACACATATTTTGTTAATTTTTCTATAAAATACCCTTGCAACACTTTAATATAGCGATATTTTTAAAGTGAGATTTCAAGCCACGCAAAACCCAAAATATATAAAATCCACTTAAATAACTACTAATAATATATCAGCAAATCATCGCCTTAAGCTAAAATCTCTAACCAAACGCCTTGCCAAATCAGCGCACAGCGACAATACAGCGACAAACCCCACAGCAAAAGGAGCAACAATGCAAAATCTAACCATAATAAACCTTGATGCCAAAACCTTAGGTGGCGCGGATTTGAGCGAGCTAAAATCCTATGGCAACTATATAGAATACCCCACCACCACATATCAGCAGACTTATGAACGAGCAAAGCAAGCAGATATTATCCTTACAAATAAAGTAGTCCTAGATAAGCCTATCTTAGAATCTCTGCCAAATCTCAAACTCATCTGCGTAACCGCCACAGGCACAAATATCATCGACATAGACTATGCCACCTTGCGCGGGATAAAGGTAAAAAATGTCGCGGGCTACTCCACGCTAAGTGTCGCACAGCACACACTTACTCTAGCACTAGATTTCCTAAGCCAAATCCACTACTATGATAGCTATGTCAAATCTGGTGCGTGGTGCAAAAGCGATATTTTCACTCATCTAGGCATAGGCAGGGCTGGACTAGCAGGGAAAAGGTGGGGAATCATAGGCTTTGGTAGCATAGGGCAGAGAGTAGCCCACTTAGTCAAAGCCTTTGACGCGCAAGTGTGCTACACCTCCACAAGTGGCAAAAACGACAACCCAAACGCTAAGCGCGTAAAGCTAGATGAGCTACTAAGAGAATGCGACATCATCTCTATCCACGCCCCGCTAAACCCTGCGACAAAAAACCTCATAGATTCTAGCAAGCTATCATTACTAAAGAGTGGTGCGATATTGCTAAATCTAGGACGCGGTGGCATAGTCAGCGAAGAAGCAGTGGCAAAAGCCCTAAAAAATGGCGCGGATTTTTACTACGGCACAGATGTGCTAGAGAGCGAGCCTATGAGGGAGAATCACCCGTTTTTGGATTCCGCACTTATAAGTGGCGGGGAGCTATCTCATAGATTGCTTATCACGCCACATATCGCGTGGGCGTATGGCGATTCTCTAAAAGAGCTAGTGGCTTTAAGCATAAAGAATGTCATAGACTTTGTCAAAAATGGCGAGTAAAAAATAAGTGTGGCAAATAAGTGGATAGACTTTAGCTTTGCAAAATCTGCGAAAATAATCACAAAAGCCACAAACCCCACAAAATCAAAACATAGAACCTTAAGAAGCCGAAATGAAAAAACTCTACCAAAGCAGTGCAAATCTCGATAAACGCGCGATTAGCAAATTTCTTTTAAGCGAAGAGATTTTGATGGAAAACGCCGCAAACGCGCTTGCTTCGCTCATATCTAGGATTACGCACAAAAAAAGCGTGATAACCATAGTCTGCGGTAGCGGGGATAATGGAGGTGATGGCTACGCACTTGCTAGAAAGATTAGAGGGGATTATCTCGTGCGTGTATATGAAGCAAAAGAGCCAAAATCCACTCTATGCAAGCTCCAAGCCCAAAGGGCGCAAGTGTGTGGCGTAGAGTGGACAAAAAAGATTTTGCCTTGTGATGTGGTGGTGGATTGTCTTTTTGGGAGTGGCTTTAGTGGCGAGCTAGGGAGTGAGTTTATCACACTGCTAGGGCAGATGAACTCTTGTGCTAGGGTAAAAATCGCGTGTGATATTCCAAGCGGACTAGATATAAGCAACGGCTTTGATACGCGAGTGAAAGAAGCGTTTAGGGCGGATTATACACTTTGTATGGGTGCGCTAAAGATAGGGCTTTTTAGCGATAATGCAAAAGATTTCGTAGGCGAAGTCATCGTAGGGGATTTAGGCATTAGCTCGCAAGACTATGAAGTGCAAAGCCCGTTTTTTTTGCTAGAGGAAAGCGACTTAGTCCTGCCACAAAGGAGAGAAAAATCCTGCCACAAAGGCGACTTCGGGTATGTCGCTTTTATCTGCGGAGAAAAGCTAGGTGCTAGTGTGCTAGCAGCAAAATCTGCCCTGCGTATGGGAGCGGGCAAAGTAAGCCTGATAAAAGATTTTGGCAAAGATTTAGACGGGGGGGCAGCGGGGGCAAAAGATTTTAGCGATTCTACTCAAAGAGAATCTAGCCAAAGCAAATCTAGTGATTTTGCCCTCATCGCCACAAATCCAGAGATAATGCTAGAGCAGTGCTTACCAAAGGGGGCAAATGTCCTTGTGGTAGGAATGGGGCTAGGGCTTAGCTCAATAGATAAAAGCCTTAAAACCGCGCTAAAATCCGCTCTAGCAGATTCTAGCTTGGATTTTGTCGTGCTTGATGCGGATATGTGCTATGCGGAGTTTGTAGCAGAACTGCTAAGCGATGAAGTAGTACAAGGCAAAATCGTGCTTACTCCCCACCCAAAAGAGTTTGCTTCTCTAGCCAAAATCTGCTCGATTTTGGAGGATTCTAGCCAAACAAATGATGGGCAAGCAAGCCAAGAGATTGATTTGGTGCTACAAAACCGATTCTCTCTCGCCCTAAAATTTAGCCAAACTTATCCCAAAGCCACTTTACTACTAAAGGGAGCAAACTCCATAATCGCTCAAAATGGCAAGCTATACATAAACCCACTTGGTAGCCAAGCCCTAGCCAAAGGCGGAAGTGGCGATGTGCTATGCGGTGTCATCGCTGCCTATCTAGCCCAATCAGTAGCCAAAGCCACCCCAAAAAAATCCCCACTAGATTGCACGATAAACGCTTCTTTAGCCCACGCGCTTGCTTCTCATAGAGAGAAAAACCCCTACGCACTCACTCCATTGCTACTAATCGAGCATCTAGGGAATCTCTAAATGACACCCCAAGCCACCAAAAATCCAGCGCAAAATCCAAAAACCGCTGAAATCTATAAGCTATATGAACTATATCTAGCAAAGTCATTTGGAGTAGACTACATAGCCCAGTGCGCTCCCCAAGTCGCCCCAAGCAAATCCCTAGAATCAAGCCTAGCTGCCCAAATCAAAAGCTGTCGCATCTGCGCTAGAAGCAAGCTAGACACACCCAAACTTGACTATGTGCGAAGCGATAGTGTGGTGGTGTTTGTAAGCGAATTTGCTATGGGCGATATGGCAAAGCCACCAAAATCAAATCCGCAAAGTCCCTCCGCCCACTCCGCGAACTTTTCGCCATTTCTTTTCGACTCCAAAGGAGCACAAATGCTCCAAAACATCGCCCAAAATGTGTTTAAAACCAATAAATTTAGCGTGCTATCCCTGCTAAAATGCGCCACTAGAGAATCCACCCAGCAAGAGCGCGAAGCGTGCAAACCCTACCTCATATCCCAGCTATCAAAAAGCCCAGCAAAAGCCGTAGTGCTTTTTGGCGAAGTGGTGTGTGAGAGTGTGCTAGGACTAGACTTTAGCCACAAAGGCGTAGCACTAGATTTGCTAGACAAAAAGGCAATAGCCACCTACTCTCTATCACAGCTCCTACGCAACCCCTCGCTAAAAAAGCAAACCCTAGCACATCTTCACACACTACTTCAAGCAAGCCCGCTAAATCCAAACTAGATTTCTAGACATAGTGTTCGCTTATCGCCTTATTTTGATAAAACCTTTTTGCTAACTAAAACTTTCGCTAACAAAATCTTTCTACAAAAATCTTTGCTTCCCAAACCCCACACAATCTATGCAATCCACAAAATCAAATCCCCAAAATCTAGCCACCTTAGCCACTACCCCAGATTTTGTGCGCTCCACATTTTGGCATACTCGCCCTTTAGTGCGAGTAGCTGCTTGTGCGTGCCACTCTCTACGATTTTGCCGTTTTTTAAAAACACGATTTTGTCGCAGTTCATCACGCTTTTTAGTTTGTGGGCGATTATGATGACTGTTTTGTCTTTTGCTAGGCGGTTTAGCGCGCGCTGCATCGCAAACTCATTATACACATCAAGGCTTGAAGTGATTTCATCTAGCAAGATTATAGGCGAGTTTTTGAGGTTGCACCGAGCGATTGAGATTCGCTGCTTTTCCCCACCGCTTAGGCTTGCCCCGCTCTCACTCACCTTTGTGTCTATGCCATAGGGTAGCGCATTTACAAACTCTAGCGCGTTGGCAGATTTTAGTGCCTCTCTTATCTCCTCATCGCTTGCGTCTTCTTTGCCAAAGGCGACATTTGACTTCAGGCTCCCACCGAAAAGATAAGGGTTTTGAAACACCATAGAAAACTTACCCATAAGGCTTTCGATTTCTAGCCAAGCGATATTTTTTAGGCTAGCTTTTTCATTTGCGTTGCCGATTTTGATTGCCCCGCTACTTGGCTCATAAAATCTAGCAATGAGCTTGACTAGCGTGCTTTTGCCCGAGCCAGATTCGCCTACGATTGCTAGACTGCTTTTGTGCGGGATTAGGAGGTTTATATCTCGCAGTGCGAAGTCTTGCCTATCTAAGTCTTGCTTAATTACCCCCTTATCTTTGCCATTTCCTTGCACATTCTCGAAATCCCCGCCTTTGCTTTTACCCCTCGCGCCATAGCTAAAGCACAGATTTTCTATGACTATGTCATTTCCCTGCGGGATTTGCCTATCGCTTCCGCTCACTTCTTTTTGCGCCCTTAGGGCTAGGATATTTTGCCCAGATTTTACGAAGTAGCGTAGCTCAATGAAATTTATCGCAAAAGTCATTAGCGGGACAAACGCCTTAGAGCCCACCAAAATAAAGCCCAAATACTCAATCACAGAGAGTTCTCCGCGTAGCAAAAACTCCCTGCCAAAGCCTATCATAAGCCCGATTCCAGCACCCATACACGACACCACAGCAAGTGCAAAAGGCATTAGCCCCACTTCGATTTTTATGCTTTCTTTGCGCAGGTTTTCAAAGCTCCTCTCTAGTCGTTTGAATTTCTCGCCACTTAGGCTATGCGCTTTTATCGTAGTGATTCCATCAATGTATTCGTTTATGTGATTTGAAGCGTCCAAAACCGCATCGATATGCCTTGCGCTTAGATAATCGCTAAGCCTCCTTGTAGCCCATAAAATAACCACCGCCAAAGGCACGCACGCAAAAAACGCCAACGCCATTTGAAAATGATAAATCGCTAGCCCTACAAATACCACCACGCTCACCACAAAGCTCCCAAAGACTTGCGGGACAAGGTGGCTATTTGCCTGCTCGATACTTGCAAAATCTTTCATAATGCAGTGGCTTAGCCTTGAAGGATTTGCACTCTCTAAAAACCCTAGAGGCAGTTTGCGGATATGCTCGGCTAGCTCTATGCGCCCTTTTGCGCTTGCTTTGTAAGTGCTCTCAAAGTTTGCCCTATACGCAGGGATAGAGAGATAATAGCCCGCTATCATTAGCAAAAATCCCACTGCGCAAATAAGCAATAGCTCGCTAAAGCTCGCCTCCACCCCACCAAAGTAAAAAAGCGAGCCCTCAAAAAACGGACCCAAAACCCTAGCGACAAAATAAATCACCACAAAAATCGTGCTAAATTTTGCTATCTCTGCTATGCTTGTCCAAAAAAGCGATTTATAAAATCTAGGCATATCATTTAGGGTGATGATTTTTAGCATTTGCAACATTGTATTTGCTCCTTTTTGGTTTATTTTTTGCGCTTTATGCGCGTTTCATACATTTTTTACACACCTTTAAAATTTAAATTCTGAAAAATTCTCGTGCTTTGAAAATCTAAAAGCCCAAAATCCACCAAAATCCCCAAAGCCACCACCTCCAAAATCTAATTATTGATACTCCACTTTTGTGTGTCGTTGTAGAGATTCCACAGCTCCTTATACTCCGCACTTGTTGCTAGTAGCTCTTTGTGCGTGCCAAAAGCGATGATTTGCCCATCTTGCATTAGCGCGATTTTGTCGCACTTTAGCGCGGAGTTTAGCTTGTGGGCGACCATTATGAGCGTTTTGCCTTTGGCTAGGTGGGACAAAGCTTCATTGAGCTTTGCTTCATTGGTGCTATCTAGTGCGGAATTGACCTCATCTAGCAAAAGTATTGGCGCGTTTTTTAGGATAGCGCGGGCGAGGTTTATTCTTTGTGCTTCCCCACCGCTCAAATTCATTCCCTCTTTGCCTATGACACACTCAAGCCCGTATTTATCGATGACTTCTTTGCATTGCGCTAGACTAGCAGCATTTAGCACTTCCTCATCGCTGGCTTCTTTGCCCGCTTTTATATTCTCGCGCAATGAGTCCAAAAACATAAAATTCTCTTGAAAAACAAAGCTCATAGATTGCATTAAATCGCGCTCGGCTATGTCTTTTATGTCGATTCCACCGATGCATATATGTCCATTATTTGTATCATAAAATCTCGCAAGCAAGTGTAATACACTAGATTTCCCCGCACCGCTTTTGCCTACTATGGCAAGGGACTCGCCCTCTTTGAGTGTGAAGCTAACGCCTTTTAGC
This sequence comes from Helicobacter sp. MIT 01-3238, assembly GCF_003364135.1. NCBI lineage: Bacteria > Pseudomonadati > Campylobacterota > Epsilonproteobacteria > Campylobacterales > Helicobacteraceae > Helicobacter > Helicobacter sp. MIT 01-3238. The sequence goes on along the minus strand of NZ_NXLN01000005.1, from coordinate 30,573 downwards.
GCGTTTTTGGCATAGGGCTTGCCACTAGAATCTGTATAGGCAAAATCCACGCTCTCAAACGCTATGTCAAAGCGCGTTGGCTTTTTGGGATTTTGGCTTTGTGGCAGGGGCTTTTGGCCAAAGATTTTGTCTATGCGCTCCACGCTCTCGCTTATTTGCATTAGCTCGCCACTTAGGTTAAATAGCCTTAAAAACGGCGCAATCAGTCCATTGCTAAGCAAAATAAAAAACACGCAAAGCAAAATGTCATAGAGATTGAATGTATCGCGCGTGATGAAGTAGGCACAAAATGGCAGGGTAAATAAAATAAAGCCATTTACAAGTGTGCTAAAAATCCCAAAAGGGCGCATACACTTGTAAGTGAAGCCTAGCGTGAAGTGATGATACTGCTCTATGCTTTTGGCAAAATCTTGGAAAGAGCTAATGCTTTTGCCAAACATTTTTACCACACTTATGCCTTTGACAAACTCAATACTTGAGGCGTTTATGGATTCTAGTTTGTCAAAATACTGCTCTAAGCAGTGCTTCATCTCCTCTTTGGTCTTGCCATAGGTGCTAAACTGCACACATATCGCCACGATATAAGTCGCCACGCACACAAGCCCTAGCCTCCAATCACTCATCAAAAAAATCACAAATAGCGCACTCGCACCTATAACTGATTGGATAAATTCTGGAATTTTGTGTGCGACAAAGTTTTCGATTTTTTCGACATTTTCTTGCAAGGTTTTGTGAATCTGCCCCTTTGTGTGGTGCGTGAAATACCCTAGCGGGAGGCTCGCTAAATGTCGCGCTAATCGCAAGCGCAGATTGTATAAAATCCTATACGCGCCAAAATGGCTAAGTGTGAATGTTATGCCATTTAGTAGCATCGCTACAAGCACGCTAGCAATGGCGATAAACGCACACCAAAAGACGATTTCTTTATCGACATTGCCCAAATCGTAGGCATTTAGGATAAATTCTTGCACGATATAATACCCCGCAAAATAAGGCACAAACTGACAAATCGCCGCAAGCGAGGAAAGCAGGCTTGAAAAGATGAGGAGTGTTTTTTTCTCCCCGCTTAGCTCAAGCAAGCGCAAGATTCCTTTTTTGGGCTTTTGTGGCAATATTTCTTGTGCTTTTTGATTTTGTGCGTTCATCATTGCTCCTTTGGTTTAGATTTTATGTTTAGGTGATTTTTTTATCGCGCACAACGATACCAAGTGCGATGATAGCAAACAACAAAGAAGCGCAAAAAAGCACTCCATAGCCATTTGCCACACTGCTTTCAATCCCGCTTTTTCCCAAGACTTCGCACAAAGAAAAGCCGATAAAATCACTAGAGTGGCTACTTAGAGAATCTAGCTTTTCTTGCGCGATAAAAATCCCTAAAATCTGTGAAGCGACCACGCCACCGATGACAAAGCAAGCATTTTCAGCCGAGCGCAAAAAGCTAAAATCCACGCCACTTTGTGTGCTGCCCTCACACCAGCGCATACCAAGCGAATACACAAACACAAAAAGGGCGCAAAAATACACACTCACTCCTGCTAGCCCAAGCACGATAAATGCGTGATTTTGCCATAACCACATATTCACTACTAGCCCTACAAACACCACCACACAAAATCCAAGTAAGGCTATAAACGCCCTCCTAAACCCAAGTATGCGTATAAAAAAATATGCCAAAGGCGAGCCTACAAACATAATCGCGCAATTTAGTATCGCACTAAAGATTCCAACCACTTGCAAGGAAAATCCAATATAGACTAGAAGCATTGTGCTTGTGGTGTTTGCTAGTGTGATAGGGAGCATACACGCACACAAAAATCCTAGCTGCCACCATAGGCGCGGGGTTTTTATCGTTTTTAGTATGGAGTGTGTGGGTTTGGTGTGCTCTGTGCTAGATTTTATATTGCCATACTTGCCACTACTACTCATAAGCACAAATGGCACACATAGCACACCCACACACATAGCCATTGCATAGCAAGCCACGCTAAAGCCAAACTCCTCATACACAAATAGTGCTAGCACAATCCCAAGCACTCCACCCACGCCAGAAGCAAGTAGCATTATGGTATTTAGCGCGACTTTTTTATCCGCACTTGTTTGCTCAATAGCGATTGCATTTAGGCTAATGATAGCGCACGCCCCAAGCAAACACATAGCCACAAATACCACACTCATAAGCAAAATATCACTTGGTGCGCAAACCACCCCAAGTAGCACAAATCCAAGCACGGATACAGCTCCAAGTGTGAGGCAGAGTAGCTTAAAATTGCGTGGGGGCTTTTTGCGATAGGATTCTACAAACCCAGAGTAAAAAAAGCTAAGCATAAAAGGAATCATACTAAGATATAGCAGGCTTATTTGCTGTGGGGGCAAGCCGTTTTTGGCAGCGATAGCAGGCAATGCGCCATAAATCATTAGCGTAAAAATACTCACAACCCCATACACACCAAAAGAAATAGCATAAATCTGCATAGCACTTCCTAGTATTTAATCGCGATTTGCGCACCTAGATTCCAAGGGTTGCCTACCATATAGTAAGTAGCCATTCCATTAAATGAGCGAGAATATAGCGCGTATTTGGTGTTTGTGACGTTTTGGGCAAAGATTTTTAGGCTTAGATTTTTGACTTCATACCTTGCAAACAAATCCAAAACCGCATAGGGCTTTTGTGCCAAATCATCACTCCTGCTTAAGTCCTCAAAATACTGCTTGGTATAAAATCTTAGATTTCCACCTAGATAAAATCTATGCGCCCCCCCCCTACACGCAAAAAATTCCAATCAACATTTGCGCTTAGACTAAGCAGTGGCGAAAATTTGAGTCCCTTTCCTCGCACATCATAAGGCACTTGCTGATTTTGACTTTGTGTGGCGTTATAAAAATCCAAATAGCCTGCGTTTTTGCTAGAGTTTGTATATGAAGCACTCCCTATGTTTAGCCCAAGCCCTGTGCTTACGCGCTCCCCATAGTAGCTTATATCTGCATCTAGCCCATAGCTTTGTGCATCGCCTATGTTTTTTATGGATTGTTGAGTGGTGTTGCCTACATAGGATTGTCTATCTTTGATAAACATATAATACACCGCCAAGTTTGCCCTTAGCCTAGAGTCCAAAAACTTCAAATGCGAGCCAATCTCCGCACTATAAATATACTCGGGGTTGTAGGGACGCTGGTCGCTATTGGCATAAGGGAATTTGGCAAAGCCACCTTGCTTTGTCGCGCTAGTGCCACTAATGTAGATTTTGGCATTGTCGTTAATACTAAAGCCAAAAGAGATTCTAGGGTCAAAGCTATGCCAAATCTTGTGGGATTTGTAAGGCTGTGTTATCCCCGCTCCCGGGGAAATGGGGGCGTCCATATCAGCGCGTAAGATTTGATACCTAGCACCCACGCCTATGTCAAAGTGCCTACCGATAGGGAAAGAAGCATCTCCAAATAGCGCAGCGGTGTTTATGCTCTCTATTGCGTTCCAATTCGCACGAAATCCAAACGAAGTAAGCCCATTGCCATTATCAGCGATAAATCCGCGCATACCATTATCTGTCTGCAAATATTTATAATACGCCCCAAAAGTCGTTTTGATTCCGTTTTTATACTCACTATTTAGGCGAAGCTCCTCTAGTGCTTGGGTTACATTATAAAAGTATCCATTTTGTTTGGTGGCAAAATAGCCTTTTGAAGTGTTTGGAGAAGTCCCAACTATGGGATAAACATTTAGTAGAGAATCACTTTTGCTAAACGCGCTAATGGAAGCTAAAATATGCTTGCCAAAATCATACTCTAGCTTTAGAGAAGCACTATTTTGTAAGGATTTGTGCCACGGATTTGGCGCGTAGATATGCGGGCTAGCAAAACTAGATAAAGGCGGAATATCCCCTGAAATCTCATAGCCAAAATCTGTGGCATTGTTTTCAAATTGGGATTTTGTGAGGTAGAATCCTTTGGTGTTGTTTGGCATAAAGCTAAAATTATAGCTTAGTGTCGCTAGAAATGCACTTGTAGGTGCATAATACAATGCCACACCACCTAGAATGTTATCACTTGTCTTTCTATACTTATCTCCGTATTTGATGAAGCCATTTTCGTGAGTGTAGCGCACATTTGCTTTGCCCCATAGCTTGTCTTTGATAAGCACGCCACCGAAATATGCGTTTAAGTCCTCATAGAGCTTTGAGCCTGTGAGGGAGATATTTGCATAGTTGCCTTTCATAGGATTTTTGGTGCGGATAGAGATAAGCCCACTTTGTGAATTCTCGCCATAAAGCGTGCCTTGCGCACCGCGAAGTAGCTCTACTTGCTCTACATCTCCTAGAGATTGGATAATGAAATTTGGGCTTTGAGGCACGCCATCGACATAGAGATTTAGCGTGGTGGAGTAATAATCGCTGCTTGACACACCGCGCAAAACCGCCATAGGAAACACGCTTGAGCCATCGGAGTTTTGGATTTGTAGTCCTGCAAAAGCACTGCCTAGCTCATCGGTGGAGTTTATGTTTGTATTGGCGATTTGCTTTTCTTTGATGACTTGGACACTAGAATTTACACTTGATACTTCTGCTTCATATTTGTTTGCAGTCGTTGTGATTTTTTCTAGCTCGTGGGGCTTTAGATGCTCATAAGTGCTATGTTTGGTTTGGCTATCTGTGGTTTGGCTAGAATCTGTGCTAGATTGTAGAGTGCTTGGCAGATTTTGTGCGTTTGCTAGCGTGGCTACTAGCAGGATTAGCTTTAGCTTTTTTGTCGCTTTTGGCAAAGTATTCATTTTGGCTTTCCTTTTATCATTTTGAGATTTTCATTTATGAGGGTGGAAAAGATTTTAAACAAGACAAATGATAATAAAACCCAAAAATTTTTTCTACCTCAAAATGCCATAATTTTTTGCAATAACGCGTTTTGCCATTTTTTTGCATTTTTATTCTTTTTTGTGTGCTACAATGGCGACTTTTTAAGATACTTTTAGAGTGATTCTCATATTTTGAAATATAATGAGAATACCACAGCTAAAGTCATCAAAAACCCAAAAATAGCTACAAAATACATTTAAGTATAGAAAGCACAAAAATCAAAAAAGCAAGGAAAGAAAATGAGTGAAGCAAGGTTTCTAAACAAAGCAAGAGATTTTAGCAGGCATTATCAAGCATTTGCCAAAATCGGTGGCACGCTAAAGCACTATCAAGCAAACCAAAATGGTATAAAAGAGCTAAAACTTGAGTGCAAAGATGCAAAAGTAGATATAAAAACCTGCTCTATTTTGCAAGGAGTGTCGGTGGATTTTGGGGAGTTTGTGGGGGATTTTGGGCATTTAGATTTAAGCTATGATAAGCCAAGTGTAAATTTTGGGCTAATACAAAGTGGGTATTACAAAAGTAGCTGCGATGGGCAAGACTTCGCCCTAAGCGATGATGAAATGTTTGTCATCTCGCCAAATATGCACGATTTTGGGCAAAGCGCGAAAGCACAATGCAAATGCGTGCAGATAAATATCGACATACAAGAAGCGAGCAAGGAGATAAACGCGTTTTTTAGTGAATTTGATTTGGAGAGGTTTTATGAAATGTCAAACCAAAATCCATATATTTTGGACGCTTGCGTGCGCGATAAAATGCTTTTCCACCATATCGAGCAAGCCAAATGCGTAGATATGATACGACTAAAGGTGCTTGAGTGCTTGCTAGAGATAGATATGAAGCTAAAGCAAGCTAGGGCAACAACACCAACAACTTGCCAAAGCACGCAATACACCACGAAAGCATACATAGCGCGAGTAAAGGAATATTTGCAAGCAAACTATTTTCTAAGCCAAGATGAGCTAAACTTGCGTGATTTGAGCGAGAGATTTAGCGTGTGTGTGAGCAAGCTAACGCAGGATTTTGTCAAATATGAGGGAATCTCTATCTATCAGTTCCTAAAATCCTGCAAAATCAACAATGCTTGCAAAATCCTAAAAGAGGGCAAATCTATCTCTTTCACAGCAAATGAAGTGGGCTATATAAATGTATCTTGCTTTTGCAAAAACTTCAAAGAAAAATACGGCATAAGTCCACGCGAGTTTCAAAAAATTGCTAAATAACTTTGAAAAAGCTAAATCTAGCTTGCGACACTTTTATCATTTTTTATCACTTCTAAATCTTAGCAAAAGACTTTTTCACTTCAATAATTGCTTTGGGCAATAAAAGCACCAAACTTGTTTTTGCATTACAAAGAAATGCTACAATAGATTTTGCTTTTATAAATCAAAACGAACTAAAGATATGTGAAACTGCCAAAGAATCATCAAAGTGGTGTAAGTGTAGTGCAATAGGTGGAATCCAAATTGCTAAGGCTACATTTTGAGACTTTATAGACGCATAAGGAGCGTAGAATGACTTTTATTGATAGTATTTTTGCCGAAGAAGTGCTTGACTCTCGGGGGAATCCCACCCTCAAAGCCACAGTCGCCCTAAGTGATGGCACGATAGAGAGTGCGATAGTGCCAAGTGGCGCAAGCACGGGCAAAAGAGAAGCCATAGAGCTACGAGATGGCGACAAGTCGCGCTATCTTGGCAAAGGTGTGCTAAAGGCGTGCGAGAATGTAGATGCGATTATTTCAGACGCGCTTGTGGGGACTAGCCCTTATGACCAAGCCTTTATCGACTCTACGCTAAAAGAGATTGATGGGACAAACAACTACGCAAATATCGGCGCAAACGCTAGCTTAGGCGTGTCTATGGCAGTGGCTAGGGCAAGTGCCAAAAGCCTAAAAATCCCGCTATATCGCTATCTAGGTGGCGCAAATGCTATAACACTTCCCGTGCCTATGCTAAATATCATAAATGGTGGTAGCCACGCGGATAATACGGTGGATTTCCAAGAATATATGATAATGCCACTTGGGTTTGAGGACTTTGATGAGGCATTGCGAGCAAGTGCGGAAATCTACCAGCACCTAAAAGCGATTCTAAAAAAATCCAAACATATCACAAGTATCGGTGATGAGGGGGGATTCGCACCAAATCTCAAAAATAATGCCGAGCCAATCGAAGTGATACTCCAAGCCATAGAAAAAGCGGGATACAAGCCAAAAGAGCAAGTGGCTATCGCCCTAGATGTCGCTAGTAGCGAGCTAGTCGATGAAAAAGGAATCTACCACCTAGATGGCGAGGGCAGGAAGCTAGACTCTGCAGGAATGGTAGAATACTACGAAACACTATGCGCGAAATATCCTATCGTATCTATCGAAGATGGGCTAAGCGAAGATGATTGGGAAGGGTGGAAGCTACTTACCAAAAAGCTAGGTGGCAAAGTCCAGCTTGTGGGCGATGATTTGTTTGTAACCAATGCAGAGATTCTCTCTCACGGAATCAAACAAAAAATCGCAAACGCGATTCTAATCAAGCCAAATCAAATCGGCACAGTGAGTGAAACTATGCAAACCGTGCGCTTGGCACAAAGAAATGGCTATAAGTGCATAATGAGCCACAGAAGTGGAGAGAGCGAGGATAGCTTCATCGCGGATTTTGCAGTAGCTCTAAACACGGGCGAGATAAAGACAGGAAGCACGGCTAGAAGCGAGCGAATGGCAAAGTATAATCGCTTGCTTGCCCTGCATCACGAGCTAGCAAAACCTCACTATCTAGGCAGGGAGCTATTTGGCTAAATCTTCGTATAAAAGCATAGAAGAGTAGCCAAAGAAGTGCGAAACGCGCAAAACCGTGTAAAAAGCCTAAGAAGTGAAAAAGGCATAAAAAATATGCTTATCCCAAAAAAGCCACAAAATCTAGCAACCACCACGCAAGTATTTGCAAGCAAAATCTAGCCTAGAATCCAAAACTAAACTAGGCAAAACGGAGAGCAAAATGCAAAATCTTTGGTATTTCCTCTACACACATAGAAAATACGCTTTTTTCTTGCTATTTTTGGCAGGGGCCAGTGCGTATTTGACATTTTTGGTCGTGGGGGAGAATTCTTTGGAAGTGCTACTTCACAATAGGGAGCAAAAAAACACCCTGCAAAAAGAAGTCGATACCTTACAAACTGAAAATGCTAGATTGCAAAAAGTGCTATTTGAGCTCAAAGGATTAGAACCGTGAGTAATCAAAACATACTACAAGACATACTAAGTGCTAGCAAGCTAAATGCTATCAAAGCTACTTTTGCGCGATTTGTCGCATATTTTGCGTATTTTGCGCCCGCCCTGCTTTGTGCCACACTTTTTGCGCTACTAGCTATTGATTTTGCGCTGGCTAGAGAGAATCCATTTGAGCCGATGAGTCGCCCGCAAGAAGATACTTTTAAATCCCCCAATGCAAAAAACTATTTCAAAGAGTTTGACTTCAAGCTACCTAGCACCGCTAGAATCCTAAAGACCGTAACCATAACATACCAAAATATTGACGGTAGCACAGAGAGCAAAACCCTAAATATTGATGAGGGGATTGATTGGCATTTCCCTATTTTGCTAAGCCAAAGAAAAGCATTTCTAAACGAAAAAGTGCAGCACTACACTATCACGCCTTTTGATTTTTTCACTCAAAAAAATCGATTCTACCTCTTTAGTGCCAACACTATTATCCGCTCATTTGTGCTTCCCTCGCCCTATCGCATCGTAATAGACATAGACAAAGCAGAGCAATACGGCTTGCAAAAGCCTCCAACATCTAGCAATGGATTTGTCCCGCTAAATGTCAAGTATTTCACCAAAGCCGCCCTAGATGTGCATAAAGATTTCTATCGCTTCATCATCACCCTTGATGGACAATACACCTACCACATTGACAAAGAAGTGGATTATTACATTATCTCGGTGGAGTGATTTTGGTGCTTGATAGTGCAAACATTGTCCTAATCGGCTTTATGGGCAGTGGCAAAAGTAGCGTGGCTAAAAATCTTGGCAAAAGATATAGCCAAAGTCAAAATCCGTCCCAAAATCTATCACAAAAGACACCGCGCAAAGACACCGCGCAAAATCCAAAATTTACTCGATTTGTGCTTGATAGCGATGAGATGATAAGCAAAAATTTGGGTATGAGTATCAGCCAATACTTTAAGCGCAGGGGCGAGGAAGCGTTTCGCTTGAGGGAAGCGGAATTTATCGCTTGGGTGTGCTCAAGTGTAAAAAACGCTATCATCTCCACAGGTGGCGGTATGCCGATTTTTAATGATGTCAAGCAAATGGGCTTTGTGGTGTATTTAGAGATTGGCTTTGATGAGATTCTCTCAAGGCTAGATTCTATACAAAGAACTAAACGGCCTCTTTTTAGGGATTTGAAGAAAGCTAGAGAGATTCTTCTCTATCGCAAAGATATTTACAAAAACGCCGCAGATTTAGTCATCGATGCGAGCAAACCACTAGAATCTATCACGCAAGAAATACTAAATCATCATTTGATAAAAGCGTGAGAGTGGCTTTAGGCTTGAGGTAGGCTAAAGCAAATATGCGTAGCAAAACCAAATCTAGTAAAATCTAGCAAATCTAAGGCACAAAATGCTATGGATAGACATCACAGACCCAAAATACGCGCTGTTTTTTAGCTCTCTTTTGCCACATTTGCGCGAAATCGACACCGTGCTAGTTACCACGCGCAAAAGTGCAGGCTATACCGAGTGCGCTTCCTTGCTGGAAAAGCTAGGGGTTGAAGCGATTTGCATAGGTGGGGAGAGTGGATATGGTGGGAGCGGGCTAGAGGATAAATTTTTGGCTAGAATCAAACGCCAAGAAGAATTTATCGCTCTTTTTAAGCGCGTGGGCTTGCCTAGAGTGTTTCTCACAGGTGCTAGCACGGATGGGGCGCAAAGTGCTTTTGGGCTAGGGATTCCTGTGGTGCATTTTAGCGATACGCCTATGGATAGCTTTGAGGGTGGAGAAGCACATATCACGCTATTATCACGCCTTAGTTTGCCCCTATCAAGCCTTATTTTTTATCCATTTGTCGTGCCAAAGCAAGCATATAGTTTTTTTGGTGTAGCAGAGCAAAATCTAATTCCCTACAACTTCATTGATGTGGCATTGTGGCTAGAAGTAGATAGGCTAAAATTTAGCCAAGAAGCAAAAAAGGCATTTTTGAAAAAGTTTGGCTTTGCCAATGAAAATAAGCCACTAATTTTAGCTAGAGAGGAGGAGTATAAAGCCCACTATGTGAAAAAAAAATATCCGCTTTTTTATGAGGCTTTGCACGCGCTTGCTAAGGAGGCAAATATCATCATTATGCCACGATATGAGAGAGAATACCTAGAAGCTGAATTTGGTAGCTATCCTAGCGTGTGTGTGGCAAAAGAGACGCTTTTCACGCACGAGTTTTATCCCTGCATAGATATGCTACTAGGTGGAGGAGGGACTATGAATCTAGAATCTAGCTTTCTAGGCATACCCACGCTATCTACTCGCTCACTTTTGCTCTATCACGATAAATACTTGCTAGAAAACTCCCTAATGCGCCACGCAAAAAGCCTAGATGAAGCACTAAGGGCGTTTTTTGACTTTAGGCAAAGAGGCTTCATAAGGCAGGAAAATCAACGCTTTTTTGTCCCAAAAGGCACGCTAGAAGTGCAAAATATCATTACCCAAATTACAAATAGATTTTATAGATAAGTGTGAGATTTGCTTAGGGTTTTTAGAAAAAAGTTTTTAGGATTTTATGACTTAGAATCTACAAAGATTAAGAAGCTAAGATTTTTGCGCAAAAGATTTTGATATTTATGGGATAAAGCAAAAATGAAGTCAGGGGAAACGAAGTCAAATGCGAGAATAAAGCAAAAATACAAAATCTAGCAAAAGCACCTAAGCCCGCACTTTTAGCGCGTCTAGGCTTAAGTGCTACTTGCGCTATTTTTTGATTTGCTGAATGTATTTGTTTAGTCGCTCTTTTGCCTTTGGCTGCTTAAATATTCCATCATTGATAGCAGCTGCATTAGTAGCTTTGCCTACTTGGAATATGCCTACCATACCCATTGGTGTGTGAGGTATGCACTCATATACATACACGCCCTCTTTGTTTGGCTTGATAGTGAATTTTTCACCCTTGTTTCTCATCATCGTTTGAGGTGTTTGGAATTTCTCCGCACCTGCTGGGATTACTACACTTCGTGCGTTGTGTGTAGGGTCAGTAGCTACAAATGTGATAGTATCACCGGGCTGAATATGCACAAACGCTGGCTCAAATACCATAGGTCCCTCTGCACCTTTGTTTAGCATTTTGATTTCATAATCCTTTGCAAATGCAAGGCTACACGCCGCTAGAAACGCCAAAGCTAAAAGATTTTTAGTAGTCATACTAAGTCCTTTGTGAAGTAGATTTCTTATCATCGCCAAACAGAAAGGTTTGTGAAAGATTTTGCAAAGGTTTTGGCACATTTTGACAAAATCAGCAAAACCTCTTTTGGCTAGAAAGATTAGCCAAGACTTTATCAAAAATTCAGTTAATATGTCGAAAAAATCACGCAAAATTTCATATATTTTTTTAAGATTTTGCACTTAAAAACCATAGGCGACTTATGCCACGCACTCTTAAGCGATGAATGGCAATGAGATAAGCAAAGATAGGCAATGCTACAAGCAATGTATTGTGCTTAGGCAATAGCAAATAATCCTAGCCAACCTCATCATCTAGTGCAAAATCAATAAAACTTTGCACTTCATATTCGCTTTGTTTCTCACTATGCTCAATGCTAATAAAAATGACTTTTTTATACTTCTTTGTGAGCTTTTGTAGCCTTGCTTTTAGTAGCGTATCATTTGGAAATGGCATAACAATATAAGCAATATCATTTACCAAAAAATCACATTCCTCATCATAGCTTATAAGTGATTTTGGCGTGCTAGATTCTGCTTGGGTAATCTCGCTAAAAGGATTGCTATACTTTAGAAGTAGCTCACAAAACACCATATTTTCAAAAATATGCTGGAAATGTGGCGAAGCACTAAGTGCGTAAGGCAGGGCAAAATTATACAAATATAGCTTAGGCTTTGAGCGATTTTGGGTGTGGGGTAGCAAAAAGATACTTTGCTGGGATTTTAGGCTTTCTATGAAAGCATATATCGTATCTTTGGAGGTTTTAAGACTTGGCTTTAGCTTGCGCAAAAGGCTATACGCGCTAAAATTTTGCCCTTGAAAGTCCAAAATCTCTTGGAAAATCCGTGCGTGCTTTTGATAAGCAAGGCGGATAATTTCTTGATTTCTAGCGGTGTGCTTTGACTCTGTGAGAAATGGCATTTCAGGTAAGTTACCACTTTTTAGAAATGTCGAAAAAATCGATTCTAGCTTTTGGGCTTTGCTAAAGCTTACAAACTCCCTAAAGCTAAGAGGCAAAACCCTCATTTGCCTAAGGTGTGCAAGATGGTGTGCAAAATGGTGTGTAGGATATTTTGATAAGCCCTGCTTATCACAAATAGGTGTGGCGCAAACAAGGATAATATTGCTAAGATTTGGCAGAGTAAGCACAGGCGTAGCAGTCCTAGATAGAGTGGATTCCGCAGATGAAATAAGCGAGGGCTTAGATGATAGGTTAAAAGCAAGAGAGGAAATGTCATAGTTATCCACCACGAGCAAATCAAAGGCTTTTTCCAAAAATGCTTTAAGCAGCTCCTTTTGCGTGTCCTCTAGGCAAAATCTCATATCAGAGCAATCAACAAATACAACACGCTTGGCATTCTTTGCATTTTTGGCATACTCAAGCGCAAGGGAGGTTTTGCCACTTTTTGGGGGACCATATATCAAAAGAGGTGTGTCTTTTTGGGGATATGAGCGAGGCAAAAAAGCAGAGCTAGCCCTGCTTTGCTCATAGAGGATATTAGATTCTAGCATTTTGATTTTGTAGCAGATTTAGCCAAGTCTATCGCACTTCTTTGATATAAGCCACTGCTTCATAGACGGTATCAAAACTTTTATCCGCTTGACTTTCTAGCCCCTGCCCATAGCCACAGCGCACCCACAGCGCATTTACACCTGCGTTTTTGGCTGACTCTATATCTAGTATGGTATCTCCTATCATATACACCTTTTGCTTTGGTGCTATGGGCAAAAAGCTAAGCGCACGCAAAATCGGCTCAGCATCGGGCTTTGGCTCGCTTACATCTTCGATACCGATGACTACGCCAAAATACTTTAGCAATTCAAAATTTTCCAAAATCTGCTTAGAGTAAAGCCCTGTTTTTGTCGTTACCACACCAAGATGAGCAAACTCCCTTGCCAAAATCAAAGCCTCACGCACCTTTGGGTATAGCTTTGATTTCTCTATGCAGATTCTGCGGTAGTGGTTTTTGTAGCGCGTTACGCGGGATTCTACTTCGTTTTGGCTAAACCCCACACGCAAAAACATTTCCCTCAAAGGCAGTCCTATCATAGAGCGCACTTCTTCTAGGCTAGGTGCGTATGCCTCCTTGCCCTCCTCCTCTTCGCACGCTCGGCAAAAGCTCGCATAGATTCCCTCCAATGAATCTAGCAGCGTCCCATCCAAATCAAACAAAATAATCTTTTTTTCACTTGTCGCGTTGCTAGATAGATGAGCATACCCTTGCGTAGAATGTGCGATGATTTTATCCCCACCTTTTGCGTCATTATCAGGCTTTAGCTCGATTTTTTCATCGCTACTTTGTGCTACACTCTGTGGGGCTAGCTCAAATTTATCTTGCAAATCATCATTTTGCAAACTCTTGTTTTGTGAGTTTTGCTCTGCGGCTTTTTTGCTACTCTCATTACCCTTTTCGCCCAAAAATTTACCAAAAATATTAGCCACGATGTTTTCTCCTTTTCCACAATGTCGCTCCACTAGGAATCTCGCCCGAAAAAATCCCATATCGCCACTCATAGCACATCACGCCAAAAGCCACCACAAACGCGCACACTTGGGATAATGGGTAGCTAGCCCACGCACCATCTATGCCATAAGTGTGGCTAAGAGGTGGTAAAAGTATAGCTAGAAATAATATCGTATAGCAAATAGTGATGATAAAGGAACTTACCGTGCGTTGCACGGATTGCAAAAATATCGCACACACGATATTTATCCCAAAAATCACATAGCCTATGTAGTATACACTCATAGCTTCTATCGTGCGCTCTGCTAAGCTAGAATGTGCCAAAGCGGAATCTACCAAGCTAGATTGCACTAGAGTGGAATCCTCTTTTTGCAAAAATAGCTCCACCAAATATCTATCAAACCCATAAAAAAGCGCGTATATTCCCACTCCTATGGCAACCACCATACCTAGCGAAAACAAAAACGCTATCTTTAGTCGCGCAAAATTCCCCGCTCCGTAGTTGAAGCTAGCAATAGGCTGCAAAGCCTGCGATACAGATAGTAAAATCGTAAAAAACACGATTCCACAATACATCATAATGCTATAAATTTTCACGCCATCATCGCCTGCGATTTGTAGCAAAGTAACATTAAAAAGTAGCATCACCGCTGCTGCAGAAACTTCTGCGATACTCTCTGGGATACCGCTTTTTGCCGAAGAGATGATAGAAGCGATAGAGAATCTAGGGATAAAAAATAGCTTGCCTTTGTGAGAGATAAAATGGCTAAAAAGCACCACAAAACCGATGAGATGTGCACTCACTGTGGCAAGTGCGCTACCCTCTATCCCCATATCGCACACAAACAAAAACACATAATTTAGCACGATATTGCTAGCAGAGCCCACTATCATCGCTATGCTTGCCAAAATCGGGCGTTTGTCATTGATGACAAAAATATCACACAAAGGGTGGAGTATCAGCATAGGTGTGCCTAGAAATATCACTTTTATGTAAGCAAGTGCGAAGTCTTTTATCTCGCTTGAGATAGGTTTGTTTGCTGTGAGTGCTGTGATGATAAAGTCTGCAAAGCAAAATCCAACTATACCGATAAACACCGAGCTAATCGCCACGAAATAAAAAATCGAGCAAAACACAAGCCTAGCTCTATATGCGTGGTCTTTGCCCAAAAAATACCCCACAATCGCAGCCCCACCAAAGCCAAATAACAACTCATAGGCGATAAAAGCAGGGAAAATAGGCCAGCAAATTCCAATCGCTGCTAAGCCATTCTCTCCCACCTTTTTGCCGACAAAAATCCCATCTATCGTAGAGTAAGTCGATAATGCTAGCATAGCAAGAAGTGCGGGGATAAAGTAGTAAAAAAATAGCTTAGGGATAGAATCTGCTTTTAGGTCGATTTTTGCGGCGGGTGCGCTACTTTGGCTGATATGTGGCGACTTGCTTTGTGCGGGGTTTGGGGTTTGGCTTTGTGTGGTTGGGCTTGGTGGTGTGGTGTTTTTCATCGCCATTTCTCCCAAATTTGTATCTGCATGCTTTGTCGTATGCCTTGCTAGTTTTTCATCGCCACTGCTTCATAGGCTTTTTGCGAGTTTTTATAGCATTATACAAAATCTCTAAAAACAAACACTAAAAGACACAAATCCCCTTATGCTAGGATTTTGCTACAAATCTTTAGTAGAGATTTTGTGGCAAAATCCACTTTTAAGCATTTGTAAATGCTCTGCTTATTTTCATTTGTAAAATCTTTAATTATGTTGCCTATTTTTCACTCATTTTCCCACCCATTTCGCACCCATTTTTAGCACTTATATCCATACTCATTTTTGCACTTCATTTCCCCCTCGCTTTTTGGCTTGATTTTGCGCTACTTTTGCTTATTTGTTTGGCTTATCTTGTGGATTATCAGGGTCATAGATTTTGTTTGTCTTGCTTGGGCGGATTTGGTTATCTAGCTTGCGCATATCAAATGGCTTGCCACCATTGCTAAGGGTCAAAATCTGCTTTTTGAAGTCATAGCTATTGTTTGCTTCATTGTAAGTGCCACCTGTGATTTTGGCGATATTTTTTAGAAACTCTAGATTCGGACTTAGTGCAAAAGCGTGGATTTTGACTAGATTGTCTGCATTTTGTGGCGAGTTTTTGACAATGCTAGCGTTAATGCTTTTGGTTAGATTTAGCATTGTCTGTGTGTTGCGCGTATCATCTGGGCTTCCTGCTACGATTAGATAGACTTCCTTTTTTAGTCCATTGTCTTTGGTGAAGTTCTTTATAGACCGTATAATAGCAGCGTTTGTAAGCACGACAGTAGACTTGATAACTTGCACGCTATTTACCGTGTTTGCAAACTCTTGCACATCATAAAAAGTGCCCAAATTCTCCGTGCCTCTATTTGAGAAAATCACAAGCGAAATCTTCGCATATTGCTTTTCCCTATCGCCTAAAATATGCTTTGCTACAAAGGGTGCGATTTCCTTAAACGCTTCTATGTAGCCTTTCATCGAGGTATTGACATTAAGCGCGATTGCGACTTCTTTTGTGGGATTTTTGCTAAGGTAGATATTAAAATCGCCATTGCTAAAGTTGCTAATCTTAAAGCTCTGCTTCTCACAAATAGCTTTGATTTCTAGTGTGCCATTATCCAAAGTGCCGTTTGTAAGCGTGTAAGATATGCGTCTATCTGCGCTTAAGTAGAGATTTGCATTAGAAGTGTTATCAAAGATTCCGCCATATAGCACACTGCCATTAAAAGAGATAGTGCGGGATTTGGTATCGGTGTATTTTGTGCTATCTATGGTGCTGTTATTGCTTGCGTTTATCGTGCTTTTGGGAGAGGCACTTCGTGGGGTAACGTGCGCTCCACAGCTACAATCCGCTCCATAAATGAGCGTGTGGAGTTCTTTGTCTATGTAGGCTTCATCGATTGCTTCATCATCGATATTTTCTGCACCACTTACACTCCTTGCACCACCTGCACCATTTGCACTCTTTACACCCCCTATATTCTGCGCGTAAAGTAGTGTGAAGCTAGCGCATATCAGCGCGACTATGCTTTTTCTCACTAGCTCTCTTAGTTCCCCTAGCTTAACTTGCCCATATCGCCTCATTTTCGCCTCCTTGAAGAATGCTGTTTTGCTTGCATTGTAGCACAAATTGACACAACAAATCGCTAAATTAAGGAGATGAAACCAAAGGCTTAAAAACGCCATTTAAGAGTAAAATTTAATGAGTAGTATTATAAGGACTTTACAGTTTTGCGTGGCTTCAGGGCTTAGAAAGCATTGCTAAGAAACATTGCGAATTGAGAGAATACGCATCGTGTTTGTTGATATTTTTTATCATATTAACTTTATTGTAACTTTATTGATAGAAAATCAGCCTCTAGCTTTTTAAGATTTTTAAAACTAGCTTAAAAACTAGGTAGCGTTTGTAAAATCTATGAAACAAAAATCGCTACACAAAATCATCAAAAGGAGAAACGATGAATATTGACTATGGACAAAACTTGATAGCTACAAAAAGAGCTACAAACTTGGCTTTGGGAACTGCGACATTTATAGCACTTAGCCTAGCTACGGCTAGTGCAGCCACCCCCCCCCCTACCAAAAGTGGCAAAAGCGGGGATATAAGCGGATTTTTCTTAGGCGCGGAGGTTGGAGGACAAGCTAGTTTCACAAACACAAAAGAGACTACCACAGAAACCAATGCTACCAACACAACCACAACAGAAAGTAGCGTATTTCCTATCGGAAATGTCGGTGTGAAGCTTGGCTATACGCACTTTTTCAACAAATGGGTGGGTATAAGAGGTTATGCAAACTATCATTATGGTTTTGCATATAACACCACCACTACGACAGAAACTAATACCACAACCGAATCCTCCCTGCTTGCTTCATATCATCAAGTAGCAGGGAATGTCGAAGCCACATTTAAGTTTTTTGACTTAAATGGCGTGGGGCTAGGTGCTTATGCGGGACTAGGTGCAGGATATAGCGCGACAAACTCACATACAAGAACCACAGAAGCATCCACTACAACTACGATAGATACAAAAGTCGCAAGTGGATTTGTGCTACCTGTAAATGTCGGGCTAGAAGTCTATATGGGCAAGCACCACAACGCAAGCCTAAACTTCAGAATCCCTACCATTGCCACTACGCTTACCACCACAGACACAGCGAATGGGACTACCACCAAATATGAAGAGCGAAATCTCATCATAACGCTAGGGTATTCTTATACATTTTAGTAGATTCTAGTAGATTTTCACGGGGGGGGGGAAGTCTTTGCATAGCAAAGTCTCTGTGGAATCGTTAGGGTTTTATTAGGATTTTGCTTTTTGCTATGCTTTTTTCTCTTTTTTGTTTTGCCCTCTTTTGCTTTCCTTATCCTCTTTTTGCTTTTATATTCTGTGCCTTTTTTAAGCAAAATGTGGCAAGTCATATTTCGCGCTTGTCATTACTTATCACTGCTTGTCATCGCCTTTATCGATAAAGTAGCCCTTTTCATCGCAGAGGATTTTGTAGTGCTTGGCTGTTTTTAGCTCTATGAGGTAGCACTGCTCTAGTGTCTCTGCTTTTGCCCTCTCTAGCGGAATCTGCTTCATTCGCAGTTTTACTTCCTCTATGTCCTCGCAAAGTGCTGGGAATCCAAACATTACTAGCTTGTAGTTAAAATCCATTTTTGTCCTTTTAGATAAGATTTTGGGCAGATAAGATTTCACACTATATATTAAATAAACTAATGCAAATAGGTTTTGCGGGTAAGTTTTTGCGCAAGTGGAGTTTTGCGCAAAAGGGATTGCAAGCTAAATTTACTAGGCAAATTTATAAGCAAGTTCGCGTGGATAAACTCTAGCAATTTTGGGCAATTTTGCTTTGCTACCAAGCAAAAACACAAACCAAAATACGCTACAATAGCACCTCAAAATCTCATTTCACACACACAAAGGATACAAATGCAATCGTTTGTCTCTACGCGCGAAGTCCCCACACAGCGGAATGATTCCATAAAAAGTGTGGATTTCCCTAGCACGATACTCTCTCCCAATGCCCCAAACAAAGGGCTTTGGAGCATTAGCCAAATCCCTAGCATTGACTTTGATAGTCTTTTTTGCCTACTAAAATCCACACCGATTTCGCATAGATATGCCACGCTGTGCAAAGAAGTCTTTAGGCATTTTGGGCTAGAGCTAGATTCTAGGATTTTACAAACCGCACTTCAAAGCTATGATAGCTTTGATAATCCTAGCGACCCAGCACCTATCTCAAGTGTGGGAAATGCGCATTTTTTGGAGCTATATCACGGACCGACAAGGGCTTTTAAAGATATGGCGTTGTGCCCATTTGGTGTGATATTTAGCGAACTGATACAAAAAGAGCAAAATCTAGCCAAAGACACACACCGCACCAAAAACACGGCACAAAACTACCTCATACTTACCGCTACTAGCGGGGATACAGGACCTGCTACACTTCATAGCTTTGCAAATAAGCCAAACATAAAAGTCATCTGCCTCTACCCAAGCGGTGGCACTAGCCAAGTCCAAGCCCTGCAAATGCAAACCCAAAATGCAAGTAACCTAAAAGTGCTAGGGATAAATGGGGATTTTGACACCGCGCAAAGCCTGCTAAAAGGGCTACTAAATGATGAGGAGTTTCTCTGCGCCCTAGAAGCGAAATCTTATGCGCTATCTGCGGCAAACTCGGTAAATTTCGGACGCATAGCATTCCAAATCATCTATCACATTTGGGGATATTTCTGCTTAGTAGAGAGTGGAAAGATAACCTTTGGCGAGGAGATATACTGCATTATCCCAAGTGGAAATTTTGGCAATGCTTTGGGAGCGTTTTTTGCCAAATGCGCGGGGCTAGATTTGCGACAAATCATCATCGCAAGCAATGCAAACAATATCTTAAGCGAGATTATCACAAGCGGGGTGTATGACATTTCTAGCAAAAAGCTACACAAAAGTGTATCGCCTGCTATGGATATACTAAAAAGCTCCAATGTCGAACGCGTGCTTTTCGCACTATTTGGCGCGAAGCGGACAAATGAGCTTATGCAAAGCCTAGAATCCACAAACAAATATGCCCTAGAAAAAAGTGAGCTAGAAAAACTGCAAGAGTATTTTGGCTGCTACTATGGAAATGATAGCGACACTTTGGAGCTAGTAGGCAAGGCATACAATCAGGGCTATATCCTAGATACGCACACCGCACTAGGATATGGAGCGTATCTAGAGCTTTGTGCAAAAAAAGGAGCGGACACAAAGGCACTTATATGCTCCACAGCGCAGTGGAGTAAATTTGCCCCTAGTGTGCTAAAAGGGATAGAATCTGGCCCAAATAGTAGTGGTGGGGTTTTAAGCGATTTTGAAGCTATCGCAAAGATGCGAGAAAAAGGCGCGGAAGTGGGGGAGGAAATATTAAGCCTATTTGATAAGCCTATCGTGCATAAAGAAGTGCTTGAGCCAAGCAAAGTCAAAGAAGCGATTTTATCGTGGCTTTAGATTGTTTGGATTTTGGTTATTGTGATTTTGGCAAGGTATCTAGCAAATGCTAAAATAAGAGGATTTAGCCTAGAAGCAAATCATTACGCGCTAAAGCAAATCTTAAATGGATTTTGAGTATAATCACGGCTTATTTCAATTAAAAGGACATAAATGGCACAAGATGAACATAAACAAAAAGCTATTGAGCTAGCACTAAAGCAGATTGACAAGGCGTTTGGCAAAGGCGCACTTGTGAGGCTTGGCGATAAGCAAGTAGAAAAAATCGACTCTATTTCCACAGGCTCTTTGGGGCTAGATATGGCACTAGGGATTGGGGGGATTCCAAAGGGTAGAATCGTAGAAATCTATGGACCAGAATCAAGCGGGAAAACCACTCTATCGCTACAAGTCGTAGCAGAGTGTCAGCGAAATGGCGGAATCGCGGCGTTTATTGACGCGGAGCACGCTTTAGATGTGTATTATGCCAAGCGGCTTGGTGTGGATACGGAAAATCTGCTTGTATCTCAACCAGATAATGGCGAGCAAGCACTTGAAATCCTAGAAACTTTGACTAGGAGTGGGGCGGTGGATTTGGTAGTCATCGACTCGGTGGCAGCCCTCACACCAAAAGCGGAAATCGATGGTGATATGGGCGACCAGCACGTAGGACTACAAGCACGGCTTATGAGCCACGCTCTACGCAAAATCACAGGTGCTTTGCACAAGATGAATACCACGCTGATATTTATCAACCAGATTCGTATGAAAATCGGCACTATGGGATATGGTAGCCCAGAAACGACTACGGGCGGGAACGCACTGAAGTTTTATGCTAGTGTGAGAATCGACATACGCAGAATCGCAAGCCTAAAGCAAAATGAGCAGCACATAGGCAACCGAGCAAAAGCAAAAGTGGTAAAAAACAAAGTCGCTCCACCATTTAGAGAAGCAGAGTTTGATATTATGTTTGGCGAGGGGATAAGCAGGGAGGGCGAGATAATCGACTATGGAATCAAGCTAGACATCATCGATAAAAGCGGTGCGTGGCTAAGCTACAAAGACCAGAAGCTAGGGCAAGGTAGAGAAAACGCCAAAGCCGCGCTAAAAGAAAACAAAGCCCTAGCTAGCGAAATAGTAGGCAAAATCAAAGAGCAAATCGGCACAAGTGAGGAGATAATGCCTCTGCCTGATGAGCCACAAGAATAATGCAAAATCTTATGCAAGGGAGCATTGTGCAAGAATCACTTGGTAAGATTTTGTAAGAATCTTTGCGCGTAAGGATAGTGCAAAAAGCGACAGTGTGCACAAATGTGCTAAGACTTAAACCAAATAGGAAAAAGGAGTAAAGATGAAAAAAGTTTGTAGAATTTTGAAGTTTTTTGCTTTCAAGCCGTTTGTGTCTTTGTTTGCATTGGCTAGCGTGGCTAGCAATGTGGCTGCTGAAAGAAGCGGTGCGTTTGTAGGAGCTGAAATAGGAATGAGTGGGGGGGGGGGGAGGTAAAATCTAGCTACTATAAATGCCAAGCCACAGACACGAGTGCGGAATATCCTGTATGCAGTGATGCTAGGCAGGGAAGCGAGGGCTTAAGCAGTGATGGCGGTGTGGATTATGGTTTTGTCGCGGGGTATAAGCTATTTGTAACGCCGTATTTTGGGCTAAGGGCTTATGCAAATATAAATGTCGCGCACTTGGCGTTTGAAGCGAGGGGCGAAAGCTTGCCAAACACAAAAGCAAATGCCACAATGCTAAACTACGGTGCAAATGTGGATTTGCTAGGGAATTTTGTCGTAATGAGAGATTCTAGCTTTGGTGGGTTTGTAGGGCTTGGTATCGGGGCTAATACTTGGCTTGGCAAAGATTTGGATAAGCTAAAAGGTATCTATGAAACAAACCTTAGCGCACAAGACATAGCCCTGCTAGATGGGCTAAAGCGCAATACAACGAGCTTTGATATGGCTCTAAATGTGGGGTTGAGAGGGACTTTGCAAAAGGTGCACGGAGTGGAGATTGCCTTTAGGGTGTCTTTTTTTGGAAGTAGAGCGTTTTATGAATACTACGATGAGTATCAAAAAAAGCAAAATAATGCAGGTAAGGAAATAGCCTACCTAAACAAGCAGATAGAAGCCAATACAACCATATATAATCCTTATAGCATACTTCTGCGCTATACTTATAGTTTTTAGCTTTCATTAGTTTTGGGTGGTTAGAAATCTCGGGCTAAAGAGGATTGGCTAAAGATTTTTAGCCAAAGTCTGCCCTGCTAGTTATCTTGCTGATTTTATCTTGGGCTTTGTGTCGCACTTTATGCTGTGTTTCCTGCGTTAAAAACTACTTTGCTTTTTATCCTCGCATTTTATCTTGGTAATCTACCCTGCCCCCCGATTTTTAGGTTTTTTGGATTTATTTTGCTGATTTGTGCGTGGGGGCTAGGTTTTGGCTTTGACATTAGATTTCGCTTGATTTAAGCCATTTTGCGTGAGCTTTTGTCCTCTTTATGCGTGTCTTTATCGCCATATTTTTTGAAAATATCTTGCGTGATTTTGTAGCTACAAAATTTCGGTCCGCACATAGAGCAAAATTCTGCCTTTTTAAACACTTCTTGGGGTAGTGCTTCATCGTGATATTCTCGCGCTCTTTGCGGGTCTAGTGCTAGCTCAAACTGCCTCTCCCAATCAAATCCATACCGCGCATCACTCATCGCATCATCTCGCACCCTTGAGGCGACTCTGCCTCGCGCTATGTCTGCGGCGTGCGCTGCGATTTTGTAAGCCAAAATCCCCTCACGCACATCATTTGCATTTGGCAGTCCCAAATGCTCCTTTGGCGTTACATAGCAAAGCATCGCTACACCTTTCCACGCCGCCACACACGCACCGATAGCACTTGCGATATGGTCATAGCCAGCGGCGATGTCCGTTACAAGCGGTCCTAGCACATAAAACGGTGCTTCATTGCAAAGCTGCTTTTGGATTTTGACATTGCGCTCGATTTGGTTTAGCGGGATATGTCCCGGTCCCTCTATCATCACTTGGACATCTTTGGCATTTGCCCTTTTTGCTAGCTCTCCTAGCACTTCTAGCTCGGCGAACTGCGCCTCATCGCTTGCGTCTGCTAGACAGCCCGGTCGAAGCGAATCCCCTAGCGACAAGCTCACATCATATCTTTGGCAAATATCCAAAATCTCATCAAATGCTTCATAAAATGGATTTTCCCTATGATAGTGCATCATATAGCTTGCCATTAGGCTACCACCACGCGATACTATGCCCATCTTGCGCTTAGCTACAAAGGGCAAGTGGCGCAGCAAAAATCCGCAGTGAATGGTGAAGTAGCTAACGCCCTGCTTTGCTTGCTTCTCTAGCGTAGCTAGCATAGAATCAATATTTAGCTTTAAAACATCGTTTTTCACATCGTGGAGTATCTGATACATAGGCACAGTGCCGATAGGGACGCTAGAAGCCTCTATGATAGCGCAACGAATCAAGTCCAAATCCCCGCCCGTGCTCAAATCCATAACCGTATCCGCGCCGTATTGGATAGATACTTTTAGCTTTTGGACTTCTTCGTCTATGGAATTTATGATTTGGCTTGAGCCGATATTGGAGTTGATTTTGGTGCGGAGGGCTACGCCTATGCCCATAGGGTTTAGGTTTGTGTGGTTTATGTTTGCGGGGATTATTAGCCGTCCTTTTTGCACTTCTTTGCGCACCACTTCTGCGGATATATGCTCGATATTTGCGATATAGCGCATTTCCTCTGTGATGATTCCTTGCTTGGCATAATGTAGCTGTGTTTTGATTTTATCATTTGTGCGTTTTTGTATCCATTGTGTTCGCATTTTTTTCCTTTTGGTTGTGATTTGGCAAAATAGTGTCATATTTTAGCGCAATTTTTACAAAGATTTTGCGTTTTTGTGGCTTGGGCTAAATCTAGCTTAAACCCTCCAAATACGCCTAAAACTAAAATCTATCTAAATCACAAAGAGAATCCCTTTAGTTGCAAATTCCAAAGGGATTCTATGATTTTTTTTAGCACGCTAGCAAGGCGTCCTTTTATCTCAAAGCTACCTAGTGCACCTAGTGCATAAGACTCGCCGATAGAGCAGATACTGCCCTTTGGGGTAAATCTAAAGGGGAGGATTTTTTTGCCATAGGGGGATTTGTTTTGCGCTAGTTTTTTTTGTGTCTTTTTCTTTAGTAGGATTTGGAAAACTTGCGCTAGATATTTGCCCTGCTCTCGTGCTAGCTGCGCTGTGGGAGGGAAAAACCGCTCACTTGGCTCATTTCTAAAGCTAGCACAATCCCCTAGCACAAAGACATTTTCTAGCACACTGCTTTGCGTGGATAAGCTCTGTGATGTGTCCTCCAAAGTGGTGGCTTGAGAGGAGGTTTGATTGCTTTGGATTTTGGTGTCATTTTGGGATTGCGCTAAATTTTGTGCTTGTGAATCTTGCAGGGCTTTATCTGTGCTTTGCCCCACACTTTTTTGTGTGTCTTGCTCTGTGTTTTGTCTTGTATCTTGTGATTTTTTGGATTCTTTGGGGCGCAAAAACTCATCGACTTCTACCCTGCTCCTAGCTAGAATCGTGCTACTAAAAAGTGGAGAGCTTTCTATCACGGGATTGCCTTTTACCCCTGCTGTCCAAATGATGACATCAGCGTCTATCTCGCTTTGTGTGGCTTCTTTTTCTATGATGATTGAGTGCTGCTTGCATTCTAGGATTTTGGAGCTAGTAAGCACTTGCACGCCTAGAGATTCTAGCTTATCAAGCCCTGCTCTTTGCAAGCTATCACTAAACATAGGCAAAATCTTAGGTGCAGCCTCAATGCAATAAATCTTTATATTGCCAAAATCTATGCCAAATTCACTGCATTTTTTTGCCACCTCTTCGGCTAGAGAGCCTGCGAACTCTATCCCGCTAAAGCCACCTCCACACACTGCAAAACTTAGCTTTGCTTCATCATCGTCTTTTTCTCGCAAGCCCTCTAGCTTTGAAAGTATGAGGGCGTAAATCTCTCTCGCACTTGAATAAGAAGTGATACTTTTGGCATACTCTCTCACGCCTTTTATGCCAAAATCATCGCTCCCAAATCCAAGCCCCACAACAAGGTAGTCGTATTCATAGCTTGATTTTGCCCCTTTGACTATGCTAGATTCTATGCTTGTAATCTCATCTTGGATAACATTGATTTTGCTATCTAGCGTAGAATCCACATTGAAAAGCACGGATTTGTCGTGCTTGCCCGAAGCGACATCGTGCAGACAGATACTTTTGTAGTGGTATGGCTCTTTTGTGATTATGCTAAATTGTGCTTTGCTAAGCGTTTCTTCATCTAGTCGCGTAAGTAAGCTCATATTTGCATAGCCCGCGCCAAGTAGGAGGATTTTTGTTTTTTTGGATTGTGCTTCTTGCTGTGTTGATTGTTTTGCTTGCATTGTTTGTCCTTGTTATAGTGGTTTTGATAGTGTGTGATTTTGGCAGATTATCCATAATTTGTAGTGTTTGAATTGTTGTGTTTATCCTCTTTTTTGTGCTTTTTTGATAGATTTATCCCCCTCCGTATTTGTGCTTTGCTTCCCCCTCCATACTTCCCCCTCATTTTTCTTATATTTCCTCCCCCCATTTTGCTTCTATTGCGTGTCTTGTTTGCTTGTGCCATTTGGTTTTAGCACAAGCATATTTAGCGGATTTATGAAGCGCGAAAATCTAGCACCATTCGCCCATCGATTTTGCCTTGCTTCATACGAGCGAAAATGTCGTTTATATCTTCTAGCTTGGCAGGAGCGACATGGGCGTGGACTTTTTGCTCTTCGGCAAATCTTATTGCCTCTTGCAAATCAAGCCTTGTGCCCACTATCGAGCCCCGAATCGTTACGCCATTTAGAATCATATCAAAGATATTTACAGGGAATTCTCCCGGTGGCAAGCCATTCATAGCCACAGTGCCACCTCTGCGAACCACACCTAGTGCTTGCTTGAAAGCGATGGGGTGCACAGCCGTTACTAGCACGCCGTGAGTGCCACCATTTGTTTCTTCTATGATTTTCTTTATCGTGCCTTCTTCGCCTAGAGTTTTGGCATTTGCCACGACTTCTGCTCCATACTTTTTGGCTAGCTCTAGCTTATCATCACTCACATCGATAGCTGCGACATTTAGCCCCATAGCTTTTGCGTATTGCACTGCTAGGTGTCCTAGCCCGCCTATGCCAGAGATAGCTACCCACTGCCCCGGTCTAGCCTCTGTAACCTTTAGCCCTTTATAGACGGTTACCCCTGCGCAAAGAATAGGTGCGATATTCAAAAAATTCACATCTTTTTGCAGGATTCCCACATAGTTGGCATCAGCTATGGCATATTCTGCAAATCCTCCATTTACCGAATAGCCACCATTGTCTTGCTTCTCACATAGTGTCTCCCAGCCTGCCATACAATGCTCACAATGCCCACACGCACTATAAAGCCAAGGGATTCCCACCGCATCACCCTCTTTTATGTGTGTAACACCTTTGCCGACTTTTACTACAAAGCCCACGCCCTCGTGTCCCGGGATAAACCCACCACTGCCTAAGGCTTTTAGATTTGGTTTGACAGGCCAGTCGCCATCGACTGCGTGCAAATCTGTATGGCATACGCCACACGCTTCAATCTTTACTAGCACTTCTCCATCGCGTGGCTCGGGGATTGGGACTTCTTGTATGACAAGTGGTTTGCCAAACTCTTTTACCACTGCGGCTTTCATTGTTTTAGACATTTTGTCTCCTTAAAATAAGTTTGCTTTGATTTTGCCAAAATCAAAGGCTTTTGTTTATCGCTGATTCTATCCCTAGGGCTAGCTTACAATGCTTAGAAAGTCTTTTGCAAGAATCTTTTAGGCACTATTTAGACACTAGGAAGTCTAATAAAGCCGTTTTTAAGCCCTTAGAAGT
Source organism: Helicobacter sp. MIT 01-3238 (assembly GCF_003364135.1). Taxonomy (NCBI): domain Bacteria; kingdom Pseudomonadati; phylum Campylobacterota; class Epsilonproteobacteria; order Campylobacterales; family Helicobacteraceae; genus Helicobacter; species Helicobacter sp. MIT 01-3238. The sequence continues at coordinate 3,416 of NZ_NXLN01000005.1, read as the reverse complement.
AGAAGCAAGCGACACCGACACTTTTAGTTACCCTTTTTAGCAAATCTTGCCTGATAGCGTGAGTTTGCTTTATTTGTTTGGAGGCGTTTGCAAATAGATTTTGCTCCAAAATCTACCTAAAATCCTTTGGAGTAAAACTTGCATTTGCTTAAACCCTCAAAAGCGTTTTTACTCCAAAAGATTAAATATTTTTTGAATTTTTAGAAAATATTTGATGAAATTTTTGCATTTGTGTAGTTTTGTAATAATTTTAGGTGTATTTCTTATTATAAAATGCTTTTGGACATAGAAATGATTGATACAAATGTTATGAAGCAGATTATTGGCAGGTATGTTTGCTAGACTTGTAGATTTTGCGCTAGATTTAGAGTGGTTTAGTATTTTTGGATTTTGCTACGCTAGTTATTTTGAGCTTTGTGATTTTGCAATGCCAAGAAAACACCTAAAACTATCTAAACCCTGCTTTTGTGATAACTGCCATAGCGACAATCCCCCTCCACTTATAAACGGCTTAAAAAACTAAACCCCCCTAAACACTTCTAGGGCTAAAATCCTAGCATACCACCACAGGTTTGATAAGCCCTGCTGGCTTGTTTCTCATCAATTCTAGTGCTTCCTCTATCTTGCCAAAACCCTCTAGCTTGTGCGTGATAAGTGGCTTGACATTTAGCTTTTTGGTGGAGAGCAAAGAGGCTAGCTTCTCCATTCGGTAGCGTCCACCGGGAGTTAGCCCACCTCTTATGTCTTTGTGTCCCATTCCCACATCCCACGCCACGCGAGGAATAGTGATATTATCTCCCGTGCCTAGATAATTGACATTTGATACGACACCGCCATTTTTGACACAGCAGCAGCACTCGCCTATCGTGCTTGTAGTCCCTCCCGCGATTACGACTTTATCTACTCCCTTGCCTTTTGTGATTTCATTGATTTGGTCAAAAAACGCACCTTTTGTGAAATCTATATAATGTGTCGCGCCGTAATATTTTTTGGCAATATCAGCGCGAAATTCTATACAATCAACGGCGTAGATTTCGCTAGCACCCATTAGATTTGCACCTGCGCAAGCCATAAGCCCCACAGGTCCTAGACCGATGACTGCCACAGACTCACCCGGCTTTATATCAGCATTTTCTGCGCAGTGAATCCCTGTGGTAACCATATCGCACAGCATTACTGCATCGGCGACATCGACATTTTCTGGGAGGTGCGCTAGATTTGCATCGGCTTCATTTATGTGAAACTTTTCTGCAAACACGCCGTCTTTGAAGTTTGAAAATTTCCACCCTGCAAGCGCACCACCACTATGCTGGGCAAATCCTCTTTGTGCGTTTATCGAGCCCCAATCAGGCGTGATAGCGGGGGCTATGACTTTATCGCCAACTTTAAAATCTTTTACTAGCTCGCCAACTTCAATGACTTCGCCCACCGCTTCGTGTCCCAAAAACATATTGTGTCGCTCACCGATACCACCCTCATAAACTGTGTGAATATCTGAAGTGCAAGGCGCAATCGCTAGTGGGCGACATATCGCATCTAACGGACCACAAGGCGTGATAGCGTCTTTTTCTATCCAACCAACCGAGCCGATTTTTAGCATCGCAAAACCTTTTATAGCCATTTTAGCTCCTTTTTTACAGATTTTTTAGCATTGGTATCTATGAAATTATGATAGCGAATGCTTAGAAAGGTTATATATTTTTTTACCTAATGTGATTTAAAAAGCGCGTAAAAAATACGAAAAAAATATGGCTATGGGTAGAATTTACACATTTATTTGGCAGATGAGGGATAAAAATATATGTTGCAAAAGCTTAAGCGAGCGACACAAACAAGCGCACGAGTAGTGCGCGTCTCGTGTTTGTGTAAGCCACTCCGTAGCGCGATAGCGCAAAAAATGGCTAGGTCCATTTTTTAGGAGGGCTTGAGATAAGATAGCAGTATAAAGCACGCCCTCGCGCTTAGGCGTAAGATATTGCACGAATGTTCCGTTCTCGCGCAATGAATACTCGCGAATACATTCTTAAAATCTCGTAGAGATTAGAGGGACGCAAGTAATGCTAGCCGATAGGCTGTCCCCTCCTTTATCCCTCCTCCTCCCCCAACACCTTGCAGGATACTTCCTGTAAAGTTTTAGCCACTTGTTAAATTTTCTTATGCTATAATAACGCCTTGCAGGATTTTTCCTGATATCAGGTTTTCCTGATTGGTCATTGTAGTCAAGTGTTAAGGAGTTTTCGCCCTTTCTCCGTAGGATTACAATTCTTTTAAAATGGCATTAGCCCTTACACTCTATATGAGTGTGAGGGCTTTTTTTATGCCTTTAAAATGCCTTTCGCCTTTAGCCCACCTGCGAAGCGCGGGGGACTCTTAATCGTAGCAAACTAGAGCGGGCTCGTTGTTTGCGTTAAGCGATTTTGTCCCCCCCCCCGCGCTTCGCAGGTGGGCTCTTAATTCTTAGTGCGCGATAGCGCACTTCTTAAAGCAAAGCGCGTAGGTATGAGACACCTTGTCTAATACCTAACTTTGGAATAAGTCGTGGCAAAAGAGGGAAAATCTAGATGTATATGAGTTTTTATAAACATAGATTTATGATTGGGTTGCTTAAGGACTTACTCTTGTGGCTGGGCAGGTCTATTTATGTGGTGTTAGTGGTATTATTTTGTTGGCTATGGTATTTAGCCGACAATAGTCGTGCAAAAATTATTATGCTTATAAAAGCAATCTACACTGCTTTTATTTACGGCATCATTCTTCTGCTTTGCCTCTTTTCTTTGCAAAAGAGTGCGCGCAAAAATTCTATAATCCCTGCTTAAAGCATTTGATGATATAGTAAAATCTAAAAATGTGAGACAAAGCAAGTGTAATCCCCACCCCAATAACACAAACTTTCAAGTTAGCTTTGAAGTTGTTTTTTATTTTTAATAGTCTTAAAAGTTTTATAAATTCCTCATAAGTATTCACTAATTTTCCTAAATAGCTGTCAAAAAATAATCCAAATAAGTGTTTTGTAGGGTTGCAAGTTCCTATAAATTTTGAAGTTTTTAAGAGTGCTATAAACCTTGAAAGTTTTTGAAATTGCTTTTTTTTAGAAATCTACTAGAAGTTGTTTATTATTTTCAATAGCTTTAAAAGTTATTTTTATGTAAAGTCTTAAGGTTTTTAGCTGTTTTTCTACCCAAAGTCATCTTTTTCACAAGCATTTAGATTGTATAAGCAAGTTTTTACAATCAAGTTGAAACAATATATGGCAAGATAAAAAATAAAGTAAGATAAAAAACAAGGCAAGATAAGATAAAAAGTAAGGTAAAGCAAGAAAAAAGTAAAATAAAGTAAGTAAAGTAAGATAAAAAACAATAAAAAGCAGATAAAGCAAGATTTTGTGAGTTAAGATAAACATTTCCCCAATCCCTGCA